>NZ_AZQX01000261.1:0-6231 GCF_000568385.1 Halomonas sp. BC04 | reverse complement strand
GATGGTCCGGCTGCGTTCCATCCCACTCATTCAGCCAGCGGTTACACAGGTACTTTAGCAGGACCGTGACGAATGCCGAGGAAGCGCCATGGCCCGACACATCGGCGAAATAGAATAGCGTGTAGCGGTCATCGAAGCGCTGAAAGTCGAGAAAATCGCCCGACAGGTAGAGCGATGGCACCAGCCAGTAATCGCAGGTGATGCCCCCCAGCGTCTGGGGGTGGGGAGGCAGCAGCTTGCGCTGGATCTGCCCCCCGCCTGCTGGTCCAGGCGTAACAGGGCCAGGTGGGTCTCCAGGCTCTCGTTGAGCTCCTCCAGATGTTCGTTCAACTGGGCCAGGCGCTCGCGATCGAGGTTTCTTTCCTCCTCCAGCCGGCGCAACTCGATGGCCTTGCGTATCATTCGCCGCAGCAATTGCCCATGCCGCATGGGTTCGACGACATAGTCCACCAGACCGACGTCCACTGCCGTCAACAGGTCAGCATCGAGGCGCGAGTCGCTTACCACCACCGTCGGCAGACGTTCGGTCAGGCTTGCCCAGGCCAGGCTCGGCACCGCCCGCGCATGCGCGACGACCAGTGCCGTCTCGGCGGGAAGGTCCTCGAGTCGCTCGGCGGCAAGCACCGCCAAGCCATCGCGGGCAATGGTGTCGGCCAGTGCGTCACGATATTCGCCGGGCTCATCGAGTACGCCAATCAACGGCTTGGGTGCATCCATGGATCAGGCCTCAATCGGCGAAATCAGAATCGTCGAAGTCCGCATCGTCGAAATCGAAGTCGTAGTCATCGCTGGCAAAGGGATCGTCGCCCAGTTCTCCGTCGCTGACCTCGAAACGCCGTCGCTGCAGGTAGGCATCGCGAATGAAGACGTAGCGGTCACCATGCATCAGCTCTTCCTGATCGAGAAGCCCTGCGCGCATGTCCACGACCCTCAACGCGGTCAACCCGTAGCGTACCTTGTCATCTTCTACATAAGTGAGAGGATAAGTATAGGTGTCAAGCGGCAGTCCGGCAGTGTCTCGCACGGTACTCGGGCCCAGCAGAGGCAGCACCAGGTAGCGCGACTCCTCCCACCCCCATACCCCCAGTGTCTGGCCGAAATCCTCGTCGCGCCCGGTGATTTCCATATGGGTCGCAAAATCCCATAGGCCGCCGATACCGACGGTGGTGTTGATCAGGAACCGCGAGGTGGCGATGCCGGCATTGCCAGGCTTGCCCTGCAGCAGGCTATTCAGCGCCGTACGGATCTCACCGAGGTTGGAAAAGAAATTGCCCACCCCGGTCTGGACCGATTGTGGCGTAACGGTGCGGTAGCCCCGAGAAACCGGCTTGAGAACGGCACGATCCAGTGCGTCGTTGAAAGCGAATACCTGACGATTGAACCCCTCCCAGGGATCATCCGGATGGCGATCCTCGATCGTTATGTTGCTGGCACAGCCGGCCAGCATGACCATTGTCATCAAGGCGACCAAGGGCCGTGTGACGGAGCCGGTCCGCTTATTCGCCATCGCGAGAGTCTCCCTGCATGGATAACCGAAGTGGCCGCATCATTGGCGACGTACCACAACGCAGCCGGCACTGTACCCGGCTCCAAAGGAGCAGACCACCCCCAGTGCACCCGGGGACAGATCGGCATGGTGCAGATGAAAGGCGATGATCGAGCCTGCCGAGCTGGTATTGGCATAGCGATCAAGGATGATCGGGGCCTGGATGGCCTCGGGGTCATGGCCCAGCACCCGGCGCGCGATCATGTCATTCATGTGGCGGTTGGCCTGGTGCAGCCACAGGCGGGAAAGATCGTTTCCGGAGAGCTCGAGGCTGGCCAGATGGTCAGTAATCAGGGCCGCCACCATGGGACAGACCTCCTTGAACACGCGCCGCCCTTCCTGCACGAAAAGCTTGTCGACCGCCTGAGGATCACTGTCGGTGACCCGATTGAGGAAGCCGGCATTGTTGCGGATGGCATTCGAGAAGCGTGTCACCAGGCGCGTGCCGAGGACCTCGAAGCGCACCTCGGCGGTGGCCAGTTCAGCGTCCTCCAGCACCACGGCGGTACAGGCATCGCCAAAGATGAAGTGGCTGTCACGATCACGGAAGTTGAGGTGCGCCGAGCAGATCTCGGGGCTGACCACCAGCGCACGCTTCACGTTTCCGGACCGTATGGCATTGGTGGCCATGTCGATGGCGAACGTGGCCGAAGAGCAGGCCACGTTCATGTCGAAGGCACAGCCGGTAGCACCCAGCGCCGCCTGCAGCTCCACCGCCACTGCCGGATAGGGTCGCTCCAGGTTGGAGCAGGCGACGATGACCAGTCCGATGTCACCGGCTTCAACACCCGCAGCTGTCAGGGCCTGCCGTGCAGCCGCCAGCCCCATTTCGCACTGGATCGATGGCTCGTCGTTGGCACGTTCAGGCAGGTGCGGGCGCATGCGATCGATATCGAGAATGCCCTCGGCATCCATCACGTAGCGGCTATGTATACCGGAGGCCTTGACGATGAATTCGCTGCTGGAGTGAGCTAGCGGCTCCCGTTCGCCGGCCTCGATGGCGGCTGCATTGCGGCCATTTTCCGCGTCGACCCAGCGGTTGAACGACGCCACCAGGGCATCGTTGTCGATGGCGTGCTCCGGCGTGAATAACCCAGTGCCGGTGATCACGACGTCTGTCATGGTGTTCTCCCTCATGCGGCGACCTGGCCGCGTATGCTGTACCGGACACCGGCTTCGCCGATGCCCCATCGTCCTGGAGCCCCGCTGCCTGGCTCCTCTTCACGTCAGCCGCCGGTCGGCCTTGACCCCGTCAATTCTGCCCAGCGCCGCTCCAGGCGCTTGGTGGATACCGGCATTCGGGTGCCGAGCTGCTGGGCGAACAGGGAGACCCGCAGCTCCTCGATCCACCAGCCGAACTCGACCAGCGCCGGCTCTTCGTGCCCCCCACGCCGTTGACTCTCGCGCCGTGCCGCCAGACGCGCCTCGAGGTCCTGCACCATCTGCATGTGCATCTGGTCGCGCATGCGCTCCCGAGGCGCCTTCTCCAGCCGGATCAATGCCGCCTCCATGTAGCGTGGGTATTCGAAGAGCCACTCGCCGGCCTCTCCCACGAACCCCGGATGCACCAGGCGCTGCATCTGCGCCTTGATATCACTGTAAACCAGGGCCAGGGCCAGACTGAGATTGCCCTTCAACGCCTTGGTCACTGCCAGGTGCCCTTCGAGGCCGGCCTGCAGGGTAGCGACCAGAGTTTCGGCGTGGGGCAGGAGCTCAGCGGAACAGCGACTGATTCGAGTCGCCAGCTCTTCCTGGGAGCGTGGCAGGGGCGACGTGGCCAACACCTGGGTGAAGACGGCTTCCACCACATCCTCGTTCAGCTGTCGCTTGCTACCCACCTTGGCAAACAGCAGCGCACAGGTGTTGAGCCCCGGCAGCCGCTCGATGGCCTTGACCTGGTCCGGGAGCCTCGCCATGGCCAGCCTCGCCACGCCAAGACGGTGAGCCCGCTCGGCCTTGCCCGGGTGATCGAAGAGTTCGATGCGGAAGGCATCGCCATCGGGCACCAGGGCGGGATAGGCCTCGACCCGTATCCCGGCCTGGGTGGTCACGCGGGATTCGGGCAACGGCTCCCTGGGGAGCTCCGTGACGGCGTGAGCCGCACTGGCTTCCGCAGCCAGGGCTCTGGCCCCCTCTCCTGCAGCCGCCTCGAAGCGGCGCTCCAGGGCTCGGGCATCTCGCCCCTCTCCCAGCGTCCTCCCCTCGTGGTCGACGACTTTCAGGTTCATGATCAAGTGCGGCTCGAGCTGCTCCGTGCGCCAATCGTCCGGGTGGACCCGCACCCCGGTCTTGCGGCGCAGGAACTCGCCCAGGGCTTCGGTCAGCGGAATGTCGTCGGGCACCAGTGCCTCGAGTGCAGCATCCACCCAGTCGGGAATCGGAACGACCTGGCGTCGAAGCGACTTGGGCAGCGACTTCAGCAGCGCTATGCATTTCTCGCGCAGCAGCCCCGGCACCAGCCACTCCAGGCGAGCCAGGGGCAGTTGAGGCAACATGGCTGCCGGCACCGTCAGGGTCACACCATCATCGGGCGCGCCAGGCTCGAAACGATAGCTCAGAGGGTAGCGTACTCCATTCAATACCAGTTCATCGGGGTAGTGCGCCTGGGTGATCTCTTCGGCGTCACGGGCCAGCAGAGCATCACGGTCGAACTTGAGAATGTCGGGATCGTCACGCTCGACCTGGCGCCGCCAATGCTCGAACCCCTTGCCGTTGTGTATCTCGGCTGGAATGCGGGCATCGTAGAAAGCGAACAGCGTTTCTTCATCGACCAGAATATCACGCTTTCGTGCGCGATCCTCTAGTCCCTCGACCTCTTCGACCAATGCGCGGTTGTGGTCGAAGAAGGCCCCCCGGGTGCGGAATTCGCCTTCCACCAGGGCGCGACGCAGGAACAGCTCCCGTGCCTCGCCGGGTGCGATGGGGCCATAGTGGACCTTGCGACCCGAGACGATGGGCAGCCCGAACAGGGTCACCTGCTCATTGGCCACCACCTGGGCACGCTTCATTTCCCAGTGGGGGTCGCTGTAGGTGCGCTTGACCAGGTGACCGGCCAAGGGCTCTATCCACTGCGGTTCGATCCTGGCTACCGTGCGGGCAAACAGCTTCGACGTCTCCACCAGCTCGAAGGCCATCAACCACTTGGGGGATTTCCTGGCCAGCCCCGACCCCGGGTGGATGACGAACTTGCGGTTGCGCGCGCCCAGGTATTCACGGTTCTCGGTAAGCAGGCCCAGGTGGGACAGCAGCCCGGGAAGCAGCGCCTTGTGAAGCTGCACCGCACTCTCGCGCCTTGCCCGCTCCCAGGCCTTCTCGTCTTCGACCCCGCTCATCGTTCGTGCGGGAGGGGGGACCTCGATCTCCATCTCGCGCAGCAGCTGGCGCAACTGGCGGAAGGTGTCATGCCATTCGCGCAGGCGCAGGTAGTTCAGGTAGTGATCCTTGCACCAGCGCCGCAACCGGTTCCCGGAGAACTCGTCCCGCGCGGCCTCGAAGCCGTGCCATAGATTGAGCAGCGCGACGAAATCGGAGTCAGGATCCTGCCAGCGCCGATGCGCCTGGTCGGCGGCCTCTCGCTTTTCCGCCGGTCGGTCGCGGGGGTCCTGCACCGCCAGGGCCGAGACCACGACCAGCACGTCGCGTAGCCCACCCTGCTCCGCCCCGGCCAGCACCATCCTGGCCAGGCGAGGGTCGATCGGCAGACGGCTGAGCTTGCGGCCCAGCGGCGTCAATCGGTTGGCCGGGTCCACGGCACCCAGCTCGAACAACAGACGAAAACCATCCTTGATGAAGCGGCCATCGGGCGGATCGACGAAGGGAAAGTCCTCGATGTCGCCCAGCTTCAGCGACAGCATCGACAGGATCACCGAGGCCAGGTTGGTTCGCTGGATCTCGGGTCGGTGAACGGGGAGCGGGAGAGGAAGTCCTCCTCGTCATAGAGGCGAATACAGACACCTTCGGCCACCCGGCCGCAGCGCCCCTTGCGCTGGTCGGCGCTGGCCTGGCTGATCGGCTCCACCGGCAGGCGCTGGATCTTGGATTTGTAGCTATAGCGGCTGATGCGCACCAGCCCGGGATCGATGACATAGCGGATGCCCGGCACCGTCAGCGAGGTTTCGGCGACATTGGTAGCGAGCACGACGCGGCGCCCGGCATGCGGTGCAAAGACCCGGTTCTGCTCGGCGTTGGAGAGCCGCGCATAGAGCGGCAGTATCTCGGTGCCCTTGAGGTCGGCACGTCGAAGGGTATCGGCGGCCTCGCGGATCTCACGCTCCCCGGGCAGGAAGATCAGGATGTCCCGGGGACCATGGAACCAGCGCTTTTCACGCTCTACGGCCTCGATCTCTTCCACGGCGTGAAGGATGCCCTCCTGCAGGGTTCGGTCAGCCTCGTCGTCGGCTTCGCGCACCAGGGGGCGATAGCGCACCTCAACCGGATAGGTTCGACCCGAGACCTCCACCACCGGTGCCGGCCTTGGCTCGCCATCCTCGCCGGGCAGGGCGAAATGCGCGGCGAAGCGTTCCACATCGATGGTGGCCGAGGTGATGATCACCTTGAGCTCGGGACGCCGTACCAGCAGCCGCTTCAAGTAGCCGAGCAGGAAATCGATGTTGAGACTGCGCTCGTGGGCCTCGTCGATGATGATCGCTTCGTAGCGGGTAAGATCCGGGTCGTGACGCGTCTCG
>NZ_AZQX01000260.1:0-11667 GCF_000568385.1 Halomonas sp. BC04 | reverse complement strand
TCTCCGCCTGTCGCTCGGCCTTGTCGGCCCGCGCCTCGCGACGCACCCCCTCGAGCCGCGCCTTGAGCCAGGCACGGTAATCCTCCAGGTCGCCATCGAAAGGCTCGACCCGATGATCCGCCACACACCAGAACTCGTCCACTGTGGCCCGCAGCAGGTGACGATCGTGGGAAACGATGATGACCGTACCCTCGAAGGAGGCCAGGGCCTCGGTCAGCGCCTCGCGCATCTCCAGGTCGAGGTGGTTGGTCGGCTCGTCGAGCAGCAGCAGATTGGGCTTCTGCCAGGCCACCAGGGACAGGGCCAGGCGCGCCTTCTCGCCCCCGGAGAAACTCCCCGCCTCGGCAAAGACGGTATCACCGTGGAAGCCGAAGCCGCCGAGGAAGTTGCGGATCGCCTGGTCGCTTGCCGTGGGCGAGAGCCGCAGCACATGCTGGAACGGCGTAGTGGCCAGATCCAGGCTCTCGAGCTGATGCTGGGCGAAGTAACCGATGGCCAGATGCTCTCCGGGAACGCGCTTGCCGGCCAGCAGCGGCAGGTCGCCGGTGAGGGACTTTATCAGCGTCGACTTGCCGGCACCGTTGGGGCCCAGCAGCCCGATCCGCTGCCCCGGCAGCAGGCTCACCTTGACCCCGTCGAGCTGCACGAACTCACGTCCCGCCTCGTCCCGGTAGCCGAGCCGGGCCTCATCGAGCACCAGCAGCGGATGCGAGGTCTTGTCGGAGGAGGGAATCGAGAAATGGAAGGGCGAATCGGCATGGGCGACGGCGATGTCGCCCATGCGC
Organism: Halomonas sp. BC04; assembly: GCF_000568385.1. Taxonomy (NCBI): domain Bacteria; kingdom Pseudomonadati; phylum Pseudomonadota; class Gammaproteobacteria; order Oceanospirillales; family Halomonadaceae; genus Halomonas; species Halomonas sp. BC04. The sequence goes on along the minus strand of NZ_AZQX01000260.1, from coordinate 10,882 downwards.
TCGAGCATCTTCAGCCGGCTCTGGGCCTGGCGCGCCTTGGTGGCCTGGGCCCGGAAACGCGCCACGAACTTCTCGATCTCCGCCCGGCGGGCCTGCTGCTTGGCGGCCTCGGCCTGCTGCAGCGCCAGCTTCTCGGCTCGGGTACGCTCGAAGGTGGAATAGTTGCCGCGGTAGAGCACCAGTGAGCGCCGATCGAAGTGCACGATGTGGTCGCAGACGGCATCGAGGAAATCGCGGTCGTGGGAAATCAGCAGCAGCGTCCCCGGGTAGCGCATCAACCACTGCTCGAGCCATAGCAGTGCGTCCAGGTCCAGGTGGTTGGTCGGCTCGTCGAGGAGCAGCAGGTCCGACGGCATGAACAGCGTCCGCGCCAGGTTGACGCGCATCCGCCAGCCGCCGGAAAAGTCCGACAGGGGCCGCTCCAGGTCCGCCTGGGTGAAGCCCAGCCCGATCAGCAGCTGGGCGGCACGGGCGGGAGCACTGTAGCCATCGAGTGCTTCGATGGCGCCGTGCAGCTCGGCTTCACGATGGGCCTCGCCCTGCTCCTGCGCCCGCGCCAGGGCCGCCTCGGTCTGGCGCAGTTCGCTGTCACCATCGAGCACGTAGTCGACGATGGGGCGCGTGAGCGCTGCCACATCCTGGGCCATGTGGGCGATGCGCTGCCCACCGCTCATCTCGACCTCGCCCCGGTCCGGCGCGAGGCTTCCCAGCAACAGACTGAACAGGCTCGACTTGCCGGCACCGTTGGGCCCGACGATGCCGGCCTTGTGGCCGGCGTGCAGGGTCAGCTCTGCCCCCTCGAGCAGGGTCTGGGTGCCGCGTTGCAGGGTGACCTGGCGCAATGCAATCATGCAGACTCCAATTACGGAAACACAGCATAAATGACTGTGCGAGCGAATCGCTGCCTTGCGCTTCATCTCGCTCGTCGATTTGTTCAGCATTTCCTTAGCAGAAAACGATGCTGTCGCCCGTCGGCGGCAACTCCCAACAGAAGGCGGTAACGGCAAGTGGCGACAGCCTGATCATGAGTGACGATTCTACCCGAATGGACGCGGCTCTGCGGAGCCGGTTGGCGGCGGATCCGCTATGGGACTTCGCCCTGGCACTCTACGCTCGTCCCGGGGTCGAGGCCGCCTGCCTGACACTGCAGGACGAAGCTGGCGTGGACGTTTGTGAACTCTTGTGGCACTGCTGGCTCCACCACCATGGCCTAGCCCTGGAAACGTTACCCGAGGGGCTCGCGGCGATCCGCCAGTGGCAGCGGGAGGTCACCTTGGTGCTCCGCGTCCTGCGCCGACGCCTGAAGGAGGAAGCGGGAAAAAACACCGGTGTGGCCGAGGTGCGTCGTCAGTTGCAGCGCACCGAGCTTGCCGCCGAGCGGGAAACTCTCGTTCGCCTGCAGGCCCTGGCCGAACGTGGTGAAGGTCTCGTCCGGTACTCGACTTCTCGCTCGGAATTGGCATTTTCTCTTGCCTCACGCTGGCAATTGCAGAAAAAACCACAACTTTTAGCGCTTCAAACCATTGAATGCCAGCTTGACCCCCCCTAGGTGCCACGCTAGCCTGAAAAAAGCTATGCAGCCTATGAGGCTGCGCGATGCCTGGAGATGTGATCGAGTTTCACAGGCCCAACCTGCGAGGAGAACACAATAATGAAGGCAACCAAGCTGTTGACCACTGCCAGTATCGGCGCGCTGCTGTTCGGCATGTCGGCTGCGGCCAATTCCGCCAACTGGCGTTATGCGCACGAGGAATTCGAGGGTGATGTGCAGGACGTGTTCGCCGTCGCCTTCAAGGAGTATATCGAGGAGAACTCCGACAACACCGTCCAGATCTACCGCTTCGGCGAGCTGGGTGAGTCCGACGACATCATGGAGCAGACCCAGGCCGGCATTCTCCAGTTCGTCAACCAGTCCCCCGGCTTCACCGGCTCGCTGATTCCCGAGGCGCAGATCTTCTTCATTCCCTATCTGCTGCCCACCGACGAAGAGTCGGTCATCGAGTTCTTCAACACCAGCAAGGCCATCAACGAGATGTTCCCGGAGCTCTATGCCGAGCAGGGCCTCGAACTCCTCAAGATGTATCCGGAAGGCGAGATGGTCGTCACCCTGGACGAGCCATTCACCAGCCGGAAGACCTGCGCGGCAAGAACATCCGTACCATGACCAACCCGCTGCTCTCCGAGACCTACCGTGCCTTCGGCGCCACTCCGACACCGCTGCCCTGGGGTGAAGTGTACGGCGGCCTGCAGACCGGCATCATCCAGGGTCAGGAAAACCCGATCTTCTGGATCGAGTCCGGCGGCCTCTACGAGGTGTCTCCGCACCTGGTGTTCACCGGTCATGGCTGGTTCACCACCGCCATGATGGCCAACCAGGACTTCTTCGATGGTCTCTCCGAAGAGGAGCAGCAGCTGGTGCGCGACGCTACCGAAGCGGCCTATGAGCACATCATCGACCACATCTCGGGGCTTGCCGATGAATCCCTGGCAAAGATCCAGGAAGCCTCCGACGAGGTTACCGTGACCCGCCTGGACGAAGATCAGATCCAGGCCTTCCGCGAGCGGGCTCCGCAGGTCGAGGAGCGCTTCATCGAGATGACCGGTGAGCGCGGACAGGAGCTGCTCGAGCAGTTCAAGGCCGACCTGGAAGCCGTGACCGAAGAGTAAGCCCCACAGGCGACTCATCGTGAGCGTGCGAGGGGGTAGCCGGCCGGCTACCCCCTTGTTGTTTGGGCATCCTCACGTCCCGGCCAATCAGCGTTGACGTCCTGCAGGACAAATCCGACTCGCGCTGCTTACCCTTGAGGATGGCGAAGGCATTTCACTCCCTTGCAGGGAACACTTCTGGAGTCCGGTCGCATGACAGAAGAAGAATCCGAGAAGAACTATCGCTCGACGCTGCCCGGCCCTCTGGGTGTCGTCGATACCTGGATCAGCAAGGTCGAATCGGTGATCCTGGCCATGGGGGTGATCCTGATGGCCATCAATACGGTGGCCAACGTGCTCAGCCGCTTTTTGCTCGGTGAGAGCCTGCACTTTGCCGAAGAAGTGAATCGCATCCTGATCGTGATGATCACCTTCGCCGGACTCGGCTATGCGGCCCGCCACGGCCGCCACATCCGTATGTCCGCCTTCTATGACGCCCTCCCCACCGGCGGCCGGCGCTGGCTGATGATCTTCATCTGCCTTTTCACGTCGCTGGTGATGTTCGTGCTCTGCTACTACTCCATCGGCTATATCAGCACGCTCTATGGCCGCGGACGAGTGCTCCCCTCGCTGAGCATACCGATATGGATCATCTACCTCTGGGTACCGGTCGGATTCACCATCACCGGCGTTCAGTACCTGCTCACCGCCATCAAGAACCTCACCTCCCGTGACGTCTATCTGTCGACCCATGTGGTCGATGGCTACAAGGACACGGAAACGGAAGTCTGACGCTGAGCGCTAGAGGATTACACCACCATGACAACCATCATCGTTTCCCTCATGATCGTGTTGCTGCTGCTGGGCTTCCCGATGATGATTCCCCTGGTCACCGCGGCGTTCGTCGGCTTTTTCATGACGTTCGGCGGCACCGGCCAGATGGAGACCCTCATCCAGCAGATGATGGGGGGCATACGGCCCACGGCATTGATCGCCGTGCCCATGTTCATCCTGGCGGCCGATATCATGACCCGCGGCCAGTCCGCCGGGCGGCTGATCGACATGGTCATGAGCTTCGTCGGCCACGTCAAGGGCGGGCTGGCGGTCAGCACCGCTGCCTCCTGCACTCTGTTCGGCGCCGTTTCCGGTTCCACCCAGGCCACCGTGGTGGCCGTCGGTTCGCCGCTGCGTCCACGCATGCTCAAGGCGGGCTACAAGGACCCCTTCACCCTGGCGCTGATCATCAACTCCAGTGACATCGCCTTCTTGATCCCGCCGAGCATCGGCATGATCATCTACGGGGTCATTTCGGGCACCTCCATCGGCGAGCTGTTCATTGCCGGTATCGGCCCGGGCCTGTTGATCCTGCTGATGTTCTCGATCTACTGCGTGTTCTACGCCATCTACCACAAGGTGCCCACCGAACCGAAATCCAGCTGGAAGCAGCGCACGCTTGCCGTGCGTAACGCTCTCTGGCCGCTGGGTTTCCCGGTGCTGATCATCGGCGGTATCTATGGTGGCATCTTCAGCCCGACCGAGGCGGCCGCCGCCTGCGTGCTCTATGCGGTACTGCTGGAGTTCGTGATCTTCCGCTCGCTGAAAATGCCGGACATCTATACCATCGCCAAGTCCACCGGACTGATCACTGCCGTGGTATTCATCCTGGTGGCCGTGGGCAACGGCTTCTCGTGGATTATCTCATTCGCCCAGATTCCACAGACCCTGCTCGCCGCCTTCGGCATCAACGAGGCCGGGCCGATTGGCGTGCTGATCGCGATCTCCATCGCCTTCTTCGTTGCCTGCATGTTCGTGGACCCCATCGTGGTCATCCTGGTGCTCACACCCATCTTCGCCCCGGCCATCGCCGCCTCGGGCCTGGATCCGGTGCATGTGGGCGTGCTGATCACCCTGCAGGTGGCGATAGCTCGGCGACACCACCCTTCGGCTGCGACATCTTCACCGCCATCGCCATCTTCAAGCGACCCTACTGGGAGGTGATCCGCGGTACGCCACCTTTTGTCTTCATGCTGGTGCTGGCGGCGGCCCTGATCATCATGTTCCCGCAAATCGCGCTGTTCCTGCGTGACCTTGCCTTCCGTTGATCGGTGAGACTGACCCCGCTAAGGAGATGGTGATGTTCAATCGGATACTGATACCGGTGGATGGCTCTAAGGGCGCGATGAAGGCGTTGCAGAAAGCCGTCGGACTACAGATGCTGACCGGTGCCGAGCTCTATATTCTTTGTGTGTTCAAGCACCACAGCCTGCTGGAAGCCTCGCTCTCCATGGTGCGACCCGACAAGCTCGATATTCCCGATGACGCGCTCAAGGAGTACGCCACCGAGATCGCCGTGCATGCCAAGGGCGAGGCGGTGGAGCTGGGCGCCGACCCGGCGCGCCTGCGGGCCTTCGTCAAGGGCGGGCGACCTTCGCGCACCATCGTGCGCTTCGCCCGCAAGCGTGAGTGTGACCTGATCGTGATCGGCGCCCAGGGCACCAACGGAGAAAAGAGCCTGTTGCTGGGCAGCGTCGCCCAGCGCGTGGCGGGTTCGGCACACTGCCCGACGCTGGTGGTCTGACCTGGCCACGCCTCCGGCCCGGTTCCGCCCTTTGTTGGCGAGTGCGGAACCGGACCGGCCCTGTTAGAGTCCGAATAGCTGCCAATGAGTTCACGCCTCAATGCTTCTATCACCAAAGGATTCTGCATGAAGACACTCCTGACTTCCGCCTCCTTGGTCACCTTGATGGCCGCAGCACCGCTTGCCCTGGCCGCACCGGAGACCGAGGATGAGCGCCTCAGCTACAGCCTTGGGGTTGCCTATGGCCAGAGCATCGCACAGGAGTATGCCGACCTGGACGTGGATGCTTTCACCGACGCCATACGCGATGTCATCGAAGAGAATGAACTGGCCATGAGTGCCGATGACATGGCCGATACCCTGAGCCGGTTTCAGGAGCAGGCCATCGCCACCCGCCAGGCCGAAACCGAGCAAATGGCCGAGCGCAATCTCGCCGAAGGTGAGGCCTTCCTGGCCGAGAATGCCGGCCGGGAAGCGGTCGAGACCACCGACTCGGGCCTGCAGTACGAGGTGCTGGAAGCCGGTGACGGCGCCAGCCCGGGGCCGACCTCCCATGTGGAGGTCCACTACGAGGGCACTCTGGTCGACGGCACCGTGTTCGACAGCTCCTTCGATCGCAACGAGCCGGTCAGCTTTCGGGTCGACCAGGTCATCGAAGGTTGGCAGGAAGCGCTGCAACTCATGAGCGTCGGCGACAGCTGGATGCTCTTCATTCCCCCTGAGCTCGCCTATGGCGCCCAGGGGCAGGGACCCATCGGGCCCAACGAGACGCTGATCTTCCAGGTCGAACTGCTCGATGTGATGGATTGACAGCCCACCCATGAGAGCCTTCCCCCCACTTCTCGCCGGCCTGCTCTTTTCGACTGGCGCCCTGGCCAATGACACCCTGTCGGAACTGCCACGACTCGGGACGTCGCCCGACGCGATCAGCGTCATCGGAATGTCGTCGGGCGGCTATATGGCTACCCAGCTCGCCGTGGCCTGGCCGGAGCGCTTCTCGGGCCTGGGAGTGCTTGCCGCCGGCCCGTGGAGCTGCGCCCAGGGCGGCCTCGGACGTGCCCTGGGCCAGTGCATGTCAACCCGGCGAGGTCCTCCGGACCTCGCCGCCCTGAATCTGAAGCTGCGCGATTACCAGGCACGTGAGCTGGTGGGTGATGCCGACGAGCTGGCCAAGCTGCGTGCCTATGTCTGGCACGGCGAAGCCGACAACGTCGTCGATTCCTCCTGGGAGAAGCCCTGGCCGCACAGTTGGCCGGCTGGCTGGCCAACCCCGGAGATCAACTGAAGGTGAACCTCGCTCCGGCAGCCGGCCACGGCTGGCCCATCCGCTCCGACGAGCAGATTCCGCCCAGTTGGCTGGCCGAGTGTCGCGGTGGCGGCGGAACACATCTGCTGGCTTGCGGTACGGATATTGCCGGCGAGGCACTGGCCTGGCTGCATGGGGAGCTTGCCACGCCGCAAGAGGTCGATATGACGCAGCTGCTGCGCTTCGACCAGGAGGACTTTGCGGTACGCGGAATTGGCGATGTGGGCTATGCCTGATACCCGAGGCGTGCAAGGCGGGGGGCTGTGACCTGACACTCGCCCTGCATGGCTGCGGGATGGACAGCAAGCAAATCGGTGAGGCCTTCGTACGCCACAGCGGGCTCAACGAGTGGGCCGTGGCCAACCAGCGTGTCGTGCTCTACCCCCAGGCGGAAACCAGCCTGGCCAATCCCCAGGGCTGCTGGGACTGGTGGGGCTTTACGGAGAGTACCTGGCAGCTCGACCCCCTGCACGATACCCGGGAAGGAGTCCAGGTAAGGGCGCTGATGGCCATGATCGACCGGCTGGAGGAGAGCCCGGACGAGGATGAATAACCTACCCGCCCAGCTGGTTCTCCAGCGCCGAGCGCAGCGGGTGAGGCGTCGGCGAATAGAGTACCCGCTGCAGGATCTGGCCGTCACGGTCAACCAGGTAGAGCGAGGAACTGTGATCGACGGTGTATTCCATCGCCGAATCCGGCGTTTCCACCCGCCGCCATACCACGTTATAGCGACCGGCCAGTTCCTCTAGCTGCTCCTCGTTGCCTGCCACACCGATGAAGTCATCGCCGAAAAAGCCCACGTACTCTTCCAGGCGCTCCAGCGTATCCCGCTCGGGGTCCACCGTGATCATCACCGGCACCACCCGCTGGCGCTGCTCGTCATCCAGCCCCTGCATGACCTGACGAATCACGGCCATGCTCATGGGGCAGACGTCCGGGCAGTAGGTATAGCCGAAGAAGAGGATGGCGACCTGTTCCTCATCCATCTGGGTCAACGAGAAGTCACCCTGGGTAGAGGGCATCTCTACCGGGCCGCCCCGGGGACCGCCGTCACCCGCAGTCCTCTGCTGCTCATACCAGCCATAGCCGCCGAGCGCCACGGCCAGCACGACCACGACACCCAACACCTTCCAGATACCCTGTCGCTTCATGGCACACTTCGCTCCACAGTAAAATCGAACCGGCCGCCCAGCCGGCCATCGGCAGTCTCTACCACGACCTGGGCAAGCAGGGCATGGTTGCCTCGGTGCAGATCGGCACCTGGGCCACCCCCTCATAGCGCCCATTATCCTGCGCTTCGAGAGGGAATCGGTGCAAGCCCATATCCATTTCTCGACCCACGAAGTCGACATGAACGGCAGTGGCCTCCACGCCCTCCAGCGTTACTGTCAGGGGCAGCAGGTCCAGCGCCCTGATCCCCCCGGGGGCATCGACCGCCAGGCTCAGGTACCGGGCGCCCCCCAGCATTGCCTGGCAGGACGTACGGTGCAACTCGCAGGGCGCCGCCGCGGCGTACCAATCGATCCCCTGGTCGCCTCGCACCAGATGAGAAACCAGGTACCACAAGGCCACCGCCAGTGCCAACAGGGTGGCCAGGATCATCAAGCGGAGGCCGGGAAAGCGAGTATCCCTTGGGCCTGGATGAGTGGATGAGCTCATGACGGCGAAAGCAGCACTCCAATGAGAGGCGACAGAGGGGTAAGCTTAACAGCATTTGCCAGGCGTCGACCGTGGATGGATGTCGCAGGGCAGCGGCTTTGCAAGGGTTGAAAGGAGTACGAATGGAAGGTGTGGCGCAGGCATTGGGACCGCTGTTTCTGCTGATACTGCTGGGAGCCGTGCTGGGCTGGCGTCGCCTGCCAGGGGACGACTTCTGGCCCGCCATGGAGCGGCTGATCTACTTTCTGCTGTTTCCCGCCATGCTGGTGGCCACCCTGGCAACCGCCGATGTCGGCCAGGTCCCCGTCGTCCGCCTGGCCCTGGCACTGCTCGGCGCCATGCTGCTCTTCGCTACCCTGCTGTGGGCGCTGCGGCCAAAGCTGGGGCTTGAATCGGCGGCCTTCACCTCGGTGTTTCAGGGCGCCCTTCGCTTCAACACCTACGTGGGCGTTGCCGGGGCGGCGGCACTGCACGGCTCTGCCGGTGCCACCGTGGCCGCGGTGGCCGTGGCGCTGATGGTGCCGGTGGTCAACGTACTCTGCGTGGCGAGCTTCATTGCCGCCGGCACGCTGGGGCCCTCCAGCCTGGGCAAGAGCCTGCTGGCACTGGTGCGCAACCCGCTGATTCTCGCCTGCCTGATAGGTATCACCCTGAACCTGACCGGCATCGGACTGCCCGGCTGGAGCGGTGCCACGGTGGAACTGCTGGGACGAGCCGCCCTGCCACTGGGCCTGGTCGCGGTGGGCGTGGCCCTGCGTCCCCGGGCACTGGTACGCCTGGACCGTGGCGTCTGGACATCCAACCTGGTGAAGCTGGCACTGATGCCCGCGCTGGTCCTGTTGCTCGCCCTGGCGCTGGGGCTGGACCCGGTGAGCCGTGACGTGGCACTGCTCTTCGCCGCGCTGCCCACCGCCACCTCGGCCTATATCCTGGCCCGCCAGCTAGGAGGAGACTCCGAGCTGATGGCTGCCTGATCACCGGCCAGACCCTGCTGGCCATGGCGACGCTGCCGCTCTGGCTGCGTCTGGCCGGCTAGCCAATAAAACTTAATAAAAAGTATTCGCATTTGTGTTGACGGCGCAAACGAGAATGATTACAGTGAGGGTGTGGCGTTTGATGAGGCGCCACACCCATAAGAGGATCGCCAGTTCCTCGTTATGGTTTCTCCCCCTCATTTGCTAGTCACGGTCTTGCCTGCGCCTCCTCTGGAGGCGCTTTTTTTTGGTTCATCGCAGACTGTCTGAAACGGGCGGTGTTACCAGCGCTGACGTTCGTCGCCAACCATGACAGCCTCCGCCGAGGCGCCTGACGGCGCCAGTCGCGATGGGAACCAGCGCTCCAACAGCTGACTTTTCCTGCCACGGCAGGCAATGACCTCCTTGTCGGAAATGGGATGGACCCGTCCCTCCCTGTGCCAAGATGAGTTTGCAACGCCATCTTGGGTGCACGGGGCACCACACGGCATCTCGAAGAGAGGGTCCATCCATGAATAACATTAGCATCGTCGGGATCGATCTCGCCAAGCATGTCTTTCAACTTCACGCCGTTGATCCCAAAGGCCGCCAGGTCTTCAGCAAGAAGGTGTCTCGCTCGGGTTTACGACTGACGCTGGCTCAGGTACCTCCCTGCCGCGTCGCCATGGAAGCCTGCGGCGGTGCTCATTACTGGGCCAGGGAGATCGAGGCCCTGGGGCATGAGGTTCACTTGATCCCTCCCCAGTACGTGAAGCCCTTTGTACTGGGGCACAAGAGCGATGCCCGGGATGCCCGGGCCATCGCGGAAGCGGCCGCCCGTGATGCCACCCCTCGGGTGGCGACCAAGACGCTGGAACAGCAGGCACTACAAGCCATGCATCGCGTACGCTCCCGAGCGATCGCCAACCGTACGGCGCTGGGCAATGAACTGCATGGCCTACTGGCCGAAATGGGGATCATCGTGGCCAAGGGGCACTCGGTGTTCCGCCAGGGCGAGGTCAGGCGGTTGCTCGCCGAGCATCGGACAGAGCTGGGCGACGATCTCTTCGTGGTACTCGATGATGTCCTGGATCAGTGGCTGGCACTGGATAACCGCATCCGTGCCTACGATCAGCGCCTGGCACGGCTCGCCAAGGCGACACCGGTGTGCCAGCGCCTGTTGAGCGTGCCCGGTATCGGGCCGGTCAATGCCACCTTGCTGGTCAGTCATATCGGTGACCCGGGCCGGTTTGCCAATGGCCGGAGCTTCAGCGCCTCGATTGGCCTGGTGCCCCGCCAGCACTCGAGCGGCGGCAAGGAAAGACTGATGAGCATCTCCAAGCGAGGCAATGGCGAGGTGCGCCGGCAACTCGTGCATGGGGCACGAGCGGCCTTGCGCGCGTTTCAGCGTCAGCAACAGCCGGATCGGCTGGCACGTTGGGCGTGTTCATTGGCGGCACGACGTGGCGCGACCAAGGCCACCATCGCCCTGGCGAACAAGCTCGGCAGGATCTGCTGGGCAGTGATGGCGCGAGACACAGCCTACGCGGCCACACCGTGAAGCCGCGAGTGTCATGAAATAGTCCAGATTTCCCGGAGGTTGCGCAGGCACGAACGTGGATGGCAGGACAGGTCAGACCGGCTCTCCGCTACTCTGTGAAGCTTGATGGCCGATGTTGAGGCCGAGTCGGAGATCAGATCGGAGAGCGCGCATCCCATCATGGCCAGGCACCGATGAAG
>NZ_AZQX01000259.1:0-11565 GCF_000568385.1 Halomonas sp. BC04 | reverse complement strand
GCAGCGCCTCGCGGACGTCGTCCAGCTTGAATGGCTTGATGATGGCGGTGATGAGCTTCATCTCGAATCTCCCGGCTTGGATGGTGCGACGGCTCTCGTCCGTCGCATGGGTTACGCTTGCCAAGCGATAAGCGTGCCGGTTTGAGATAAAGCTTATTTATTTCAGATTGTTAAGATTTTAATCGTTGCGACTTTGCACGCAATGAGCAGGCTTGGAAAAGCGCATTGCACCATAATGGCGCCGGGTTATGGTGCAGCTGCTTCGCCATGGGGCGGCGAAGGGGAATGCGCGACTCAAGGGCGTTGCGTATCCTGTAGGCAAACCCATTTCGTTGGAGAGAGAACCATGGCGAGTCAAGATCCCATCAGCCGGCTGGCCCAGCAACTGGGCGAGCGACTGCAGGGGGCCTCCCAGGCACCCGAGGAGATCCACAAGGGCGTCCAGCAGGTCGTGCGCGGCGCCTTCGATCGCCTGGACCTGGTGTCGCGAGAGGATTTCGACATCCTCATGGACGTCATGCAGCGCACCCGCATTCGCGTGGAAGCGCTGGAGCAGCAGGTGAGCGCACTCGAAGCGGCGCTGGCGGCTCGCGCAGACGACGCTCCCGCTGTCGATGCAGCACCGAAAGTCGATGACAGCAACCCCGAGGAGGATGCCGGCGGCGGCGAAGCGGGGCGTTGATGAGCCTCTCGGCGGTCTTTATGCAGCGGTGCTAGGCTTTATCCGAAAACTGGCTGCACTTGGCCATACTGCGTTAAAAAGCGACTCAAAATACTCATTTACACCGAGTAAACTCCGTTTTTTCGCCGCTTTTTGCCTTGTCTGACCTTCGTTCGCCGACTTTTCAGACAAAGCCAAATCTGTAGCGATCAAGCACACTGACTGCGAGGGACCGCATGATGCTGGCAATCGTTGCCACCCGGGCCGGGTTGGGGCTGGAGGCCCCCGAGGTACTCGTCGAGGTACATCTGGCCAACGGCCTGCCGGGCATGACCCTGGTCGGCCTGCCGGAGGCGGCGGTCAAGGAGAGCCGCGAACGGGTGCGCAGCGCCCTCACCAACGCCGGCTTCGACTTCCCCAACACCCGCCGTATCGTGCTCAATCTGGCGCCCGCCGACCTGCCCAAGGTCGGCGGGCGCTTCGACCTGCCCATTGCCCTGGGCATCCTGGTGGCCTCCGGCCAGTTGCCCGGCGATGCCCTCGATGGCATCGAGAGTGTCGGCGAGCTGGCGCTGGACGGTCGGCTGCGCCCGATCAGCGGTGTGCTGCCGCTGGCCCTGGCCGCACGACGTGCCGGCCGCAAGCTTATCGTGCCTCGAGAGAGCGCCGACGAGGCCGCTCTGGCCGGCGACCTCCAGGTGCTCCCCGCCGACCACCTGCTGGAGGTGGTAGCCCATCTGCTCGACCAGACACCGATTGCGGCGCACCAGTTGGAAGCACCGCCGCTGTCACCAGTCATCGAGGGAGATCTGGCCGAGGTGCGGGGCCAGCACCAGGCTCGCCGGGCGCTGGAGATTGCCGCCGCGGAGGGCACAACCTGCTTTTTTCGGGCCCGCCAGGCACCGGCAAGACCATGCTGGCCAGCCGGCTGCCGGGAATCCTGCCGCCGCTGACCGAGGAAGAGGCCCTGGAAGTGGCCGCCGTGCGGTCGGTCTGCGGCCTGCCGCTCTCGGAACATTGGGGGCGGCGCCCCTTTCGTGCGCCCCACCATACCGCCCAGCGCCGTGGCCCTGGTGGGCGGTGGCTCCTGGCCGCGTCCCGGTGAGATATCCCTGGCCCACCAGGGGGTGCTGTTTCTCGATGAGCTGCCCGAGTTCAGCCGTCATGTGCTGGAGGTGATGCGCGAGCCCATGGAGTCGGGGCAAATCCATATCGCCCGGGCCAACCACGAAAGACGCTTTCCCGCCAGGTTTCAGCTTGTTGCCGCCATGAACCCGTGCCCCTGCGGACACCTGGGCGACCCCCGCCAGGCCTGCCAGTGCACCGCCGCCCAGATCCAGCGCTACCAGTCGCGGCTCTCGGGGCCGCTGCTGGATCGAATCGACCTGCAGGTGGAGGTGCCGGCGCTGCCGCCGGAACAGCTGACCTCCCGTGAGACAGGGGAGAGTTCGGCCGAGGTGCGGGAGCGGGTGATGGCGGCACGCCAGCGCCAGTATGACCGGGGGGCGCTCAACGCCCATCTGGGAAGCCGCGAGCTGGAGGCAGCCTGTGCACTGTCGACGGCGGATCGCACCTGGTTGGCCGGGGTGCTCGAGCGGTTGAGGCTCTCCGCGCGGGCCTACCATCGGGTGCTGCGGGTGGCGCTGACCCTGGCCGACCTGCTTGGCAAGCCACGACCGGAGCGGGCGGAGCTGATGGAAGCCATCGGCTATCGGCAACTGGATCGTCAGCGCCAGGGCTGAGAGGGCTCTTATAGCGCCGTAGCGTCGAAGGCCCCTTCGATCGAGGTCTCCCAGAGTGCGGCGGCGTTATCGGGGCGGAACAGAGACAGGGTCAGCCGGTAGGGCAGCAGCTCCCGGTCGGAGAGCTGCAGGCGCGGCGCGGTAGCTTCCAGCCGGCTCTCCAGGCGCCACTGATGATCGCCACTGTTGCCGGCCATGGCGGGTCGCCAGTCCAGTACCTGTGGACCATCCGACACCCGCAGCATGGCCCGGGTCAGGTTCTCCCGGAAACGCTCGGGGGCGATACTCAGACTGGTGTCCACCGAGGGCGCAGCGAGCAACAGTACCTGGTCCTGGGGCGGCTGTATTTCGGCCACGATCATCAGCCGGTCGGCGGCACGGTCGCTCAGGTTCTGCAGGGCCCGGCGAATCGGGTCGGGTTCGGGAGGCTGGGTGGCGCAGCGACCAGCAGCAGGGCCGTCAATAGTATCGTGGCGTATTTCAGCATCGGGACGGAGACTCGTCAAAGGCCGGGGAGGGAAGCTCAAGGTCGACGATGAAGTCGTCCAGGGCCGCGAACAGCGTATGGCGTATGGCCTCCGCTTCATTGACCAGGTGATGCCGCGCCTCCGGGTGGCGGTGAATGCGCGCATTGGGAAACTTGCGCTCCAGCACTGACAGATTCCACTCCCAGTCCACGGTCAGGTCCTGCTCCCCCTGCAGGATCAGGGTGGGCAGCTCACTGGGGGGGAGTGCCAGCATCTGTGGCATCCAGCGGCGCATGGCACTCACCCAGATCATCGATAGATGTTCGGGCTGAAGGGGATCCTGTTCTCGCAGAAAGACGGCGAACTCGCTATCGGTGGAGTTCTCCCGGAACCGGCGGGGGAGGGTGCGCACGAAGGGGCCGACCAGCAGGTGCAGCCAGCTCGACTGGGACCAGCCGGAAGGGCGCACCAGCGGCGCCAGCAGGACCAGGCCAGACCAGTGCCCGTCATCGGGGCGGCTGAGGGCGTCGGTGGCAAGGATCGCCGCGCCGGTGCTCTGGCCGACACCGAGCCAGGGCCTGGGTGCCAGCCCTCGGTCGCTCAGTTGGTCCTGCAGGGCACGCAGGCATTCGCCATAGTGGTCGAAGTCGTCGATACAAGCTCGCCGACCACTGGATAGGCCGTGCCCCGGCAGATCCCAGAGCACCACTCGCCAGCCGCGCTCCAGCAGCCGCTCCAGCAGGTGGCGGTACAGGCCCAGGTGATCGAAGTAACCGTGTACCACGAAGGCGGTGCCGATCGCCTGGCGGGGGCTCCACACCTGGGTCCAGAGCTGATAGCGCTCTGTCTCCAGGTAGCCGACGTAGAGTCCCACGTGCTCGGTCAGCAAGGGCGACAGCCCGTAGTAGTCTAGGTAGTCGGCCAGCGGTTCTCCGGCATCCGAGCCGAAGGGGGCAATGGGCCCCAGGGCCTGCAGGGGGGTGAAGTCGGTCATCATGTCCTCCGACAGGTAAGCCGGTCGTCTTGCGAGCCGTCATGGCTGCTGGCAGTCGAATGGCGCTGAAGTCTCAGTTTACACAGGAGTCGTCTAGCCTAGCGATAGACCATGGAGCAAAGAAATTGACCAAATGGTCAAAACAATGCCTCTTAACCCTATGTCTAGTGTGCTGAACCTTTCACCCGGGTTTACATATGGAACAATTTTCCACAAAATTGGCGCCATAGAGTGGTTTCACCCCCACGGATTGCGGCTGCGGATTGTGCCTCGTCCGCCGCCATCACGAGGAGACTCCCCCATGTCAGAACGCGTCACTCGCCACCGTCTTCAGGTGGCTGCCGAGCTGGATGGCTTCATTACCGAGCAGGCCCTGCCGGGTACCGGCATCGATGCAGAAACTTTCTGGGCGGGCGTCGACGCCATCTTTCATGATCTGACAGCGAAAAACCGGGATTTGCTCGCCGAACGCGAGAGTCTGCAGGAGCGGCTCGACAGCTGGCACCGTGAAAACCCCGGTCCGGTGGGCGATATGGCCGCCTATCGCGGTTTCCTGAAGGAGATCGGCTACCTGGTTGATGCCCCCGCCCAGGTCAAGGTCACCACCGCCAATGTCGATAGCGAAGTCACCATTCAGGCCGGGCCGCAGCTGGTGGTGCCGGTGAGCAATGCCCGCTATGCGCTGAATGCCGCCAATGCCCGCTGGGGCAGCCTCTACGATGCACTGTATGGCACCGACGCCATCTCCGAAGAGGATGGCGCCGAGAAGGGAGCCAGCTTCAACCCCAAGCGGGGCGAGAAGGTCATCGCCTACGCCCGCGGTGTGCTGGACCGCGCCGCCCCTTTGGCCACCGGCTCGCACCGTGATGCAGTGAAGTATGCCCTGCGTGATGGCCATCTGGTGGTGTCCCTTGAAGGCGGCCGGGAGACCGGCCTCAAGGATTCCGGCAAGCTGGTGGGCTATACCGGCGAGGCGGCGAGCCCCGACTCGGTGCTGCTGGCCAATCATGGTCTGCACCTGGAGATCCAGATCGACCCGGCTCACCCGATCGGCAAGACCGACCCGGCCGGCGTCAAGGATCTCGTGGTGGAGGCGGCACTGACCGCCATCATGGATTGCGAGGATTCCGTGGCGGCGGTGGATGCCGAGGACAAGGTGGGCGTCTATCGCAACTGGCTGGGCCTGATGCGTGGCGACCTGGAAGAGCAGGTCGCCAAGGGCGACAAGACCATCACCCGTCGCCTGCATGGCGACCGGGACTACACCACCCCCGATGGCGGCAAGCTGACCCTGCCGGGCCGCTCGCTGATGTTCGTGCGCAACGTCGGCCACCTGATGACCACGCCGGCGGTGCTCGATGCCGACGGCAACGAGCTGCCGGAAGGCATCCTCGATGGCATCGTCACCGGCCTGCTAGCGCTCCACGACCTCAACAAGGGTGCCGACGCGCCGCGTAACTCACGCGCCGGCTCCGTCTACATCGTCAAGCCGAAGATGCATGGCCCGAAGGAAGTGGCGTTCTCCAGCGAGCTTTTCAGCCGCGTGGAAGATCTGCTGGGCATGGCTCGTGACACCCTGAAGATGGGCATCATGGACGAGGAGCGTCGTACCACGGTCAACCTCAAGGCGTGTATCGGTGAGGCTGCCTCCCGGGTGGTGTTCATCAATACCGGCTTCCTCGACCGTACCGGCGACGAGATGCATACCGCCATGGAAGCGGGCCCGATGATCCGCAAGGGTGACATGAAGAACGCCGCCTGGATCGCCGCCTACGAGAAGAACAACGTCCAGGTCGGCCTGGCCTGCGGCCTTCGCGGCCGCGCCCAGATCGGCAAGGGCATGTGGGCCATGCCGGACTTGATGGCGGCGATGCTCGAGCAGAAGATTGGCCACCCCAAGGCAGGCGCCAACACCGCCTGGGTGCCGTCACCCACCGCCGCCACCCTGCACGCGCTGCACTACCATCAGGTGGATGTGATCGGTATCCAGCGCGAGCTGGAGACGCAGGGGGAGCCGGACTACCTGGATGACCTGCTCACCGTGCCGGTGGCCGCCGAGGCCAACTGGTCCAGCGACGAGATCCAGCAGGAGCTCGACAACAACTGCCAGGGCATCCTTGGCTACGTGGTGCGCTGGGTCGAGCACGGAGTGGGCTGTTCCAAGGTGCCGGATATCCACAACGTCGGCCTGATGGAAGACCGCGCCACCCTGCGCATCTCCAGCCAGCATATCGCCAACTGGCTGCATCATGGCGTGGTGGACAGCGCCCGGGTCCAGGAAACCCTGGAGCGCATGGCCAAGGTGGTCGACGAGCAGAACGCCGGCGATCCCACCTACACGCCGATGAGCGCCGACTTCAAGGGCTCCCCGGCCTTCCAGGCCGCCTCCGACCTGATCTTCAAGGGGCGCGAGCAGCCTCCGGCTACACCGAGCCGCTGCTGCACCACTGGCGCGCCGTACACAAGGCGAAATAGGCCAGGACCGGCCCGACTGTGCCCCATGCTAGGCGCCACGCCCCCGCGACCCAGGCCGCGGGGGCGTTTTCGTTGATGTCGTCGACACTTGATGACTGGGCGGGGCGGGCCGCCTCGTCTATCTTGTCCGATCGTCCCAAGATTACCTCTTTCCCCAGGGAGCCATGCCATGACCGTGATGACCGCCGCCGCCATCGAAGACTTTCTCGACGAGATATTCCCCCAGCGCGCCGGGACCATCGAGGCGTCGGCCACATGCGGGCCACCATGAGCCTGGCCATCGAGGATGAACACCTGCGGCCCGGCGCCAGCGTGTCGGGCCCGACCCTGATGGGGCTGGCCGACGTCTGCCTCTACGTGGCGATCCTGGCCAGATCGGCCCGGAGCCCATGGCGGTCACCAGCGACCTGCATTGTCGCTTCCTGCGCCGGCCCCGGGGGGATCGCGATATCATCGCCAATGCCCGTATCCTGAAGCTGGGCCGTCGCCTGGCCGTGGGCGAGGTGCAGCTGTTCTCCGCCGGTGACGAGGCGCCGGTGGCGCTGGTGACGGCTACCTACGTGCTGCCCGACAACGACTAGGGAAACACTGCACAAATGCCTGCGCGAGTGAATCGCTGCGTTGCGCGGTGCTGGTGCGCCAGCCCGGTCAGAATCCTCACATATACCGCATATGCTCCGGTTCTTGCGCTCCGTGCGCCTTGCGCTTCATTTCGCTCGGCGATTTGCTCAGCGTCTCCCTGGGCACTGTCCTAAAACTGGCTGCGCTCGGTCAGACGGCAAAAAATCGCCTAGGCGCGGTCGCGCAGGGCGCAAACCGCCAGTGCCAGCCAGCCGCCGATCATCAGCAGGCCGCCGATGGGGGTGATCATGCCCAGACCGCGCACGCCGGTCAGGGTCATGCCATAGAGTGAGCCGGAGAACAGCACGATTCCCGCTGTCCAAAGCCCCAGCACCACGCCCTGTCCCCGGCGTGGGTGCGAGGCGCGCCAGGCCAGCACGCCCAGCATCGCCAGGGTGTGCCAGGCTTGATAGCGCACACCTGTCTCGAAGGCGGCAGCCAGCCGCGGGGCCAACTGGCCTTCCAGGGCATGAGCGCCGAAGGCGCCCGCCATCACCACCAGGCACCCGACAGCGCCGTCATGCCCCACCAGGATCGGTCCTGCATCGATATCACTCCCTGTCGGCTGGTATCGCTGCCCACCGTACCCCGAGGGAGCGTAACCGGCTACAATATTGACCCGTCAACGCAGAGAGGACGCCATGCAGATCCAGCTCAACGGTGAGGCCCATGATCTGGCCGCCGATCTCACGGTGGCGCAGCTGATCGATACCCTTGGCCTGACAGGACGGCGCATAGCCGTCGAGCTCAACGAGGAGATCGTGCCCCGGAGTGAGCACGGGACGACCCGCCTGAGCCAGGGAGACCGGGTCGAGATCGTCCATGCCATCGGCGGTGGATGAATGGGTCCGATTAGCCGCCCTTTTCCAGATACCCTACGAAGGCATACTCGATGACAGACTTCTTTCAGGACCAACCGCTGCGAATCGCCGGCCACACCTTCACGTCACGGCTGTTGGTGGGCACCGGCAAGTACAAGGACTTCGACGAGACGGCCGAAGCCATAGCCGCCTCCGGTGCCGAGGTGGTCACCTTTGCCGTGCGTCGCAGCAACCTTGGGCAGGAGGCCGGCGAGCCAAACCTGCTGGACGTCGTGCCGCCCGAGCGCTTCACCTTGCTGCCCAATACCGCGGGCTGCTACACGGCGAAGGATGCCGTGCGGACCTGCAAGCTGGCCCGGGAGCTGCTCGACGGCCACAAGCTGGTCAAGCTGGAAGTGCTGGGTGACGATCACACCCTCTATCCCAACGTGGTCGAGACCCTCAAGGCGGCCGAGGAACTGCTCAAGGATGGCTTCGACGTCATGGTCTACACCAGCGACGACCCTATCGTTGCCCGGGAGCTCGAGCAGATGGCTGCTGCGCCATCATGCCGCTGGGCTCGTTGATCGGTTCCGGTCACGGCATCCAGAATCCGCACAACGTCCGACTGATCATCGAACAGGCCCGCGTGCCGGTGCTGGTGGACGCCGGTATCGGCACCGCTTCGGATGCGGCCATGGCCATGGAGCTGGGCTGCGACGGCGTGCTGATGAACTCCGCCATCGCCCATGCCCGTCAGCCGGTGCTGATGGCCAGTGCCATGAAGAAGGCCGTTGAAGCCGGCCGTGAAGCCTTCCTGGCCGGTCGCATGCCGCGCCGCCAGAGCGCCGACCCCTCGTCGCCCTTTGCCGGCCGCATCAACGGCTGAATTTCCTACCAGAGCCCGATCGATTCCATGAGCGACCAGCCCCACGACAACGTTACCTCGAACACCGGCCCGGAAGGGCCGGATGCCCCCCTGCATCGCCGCGGCATCAAGAGCTATGTGCTGCGTGCCGGACGCATGACCCAGGCCCAGACGCGCGGGCTGGAGGAGGTCTGGCCCCGCCTGGGGCTGACCCTGGCGGATGGGCGCCAGGATCTCGATGCCCTGTTCGGTCGCCAGGCGCCCCGGGTATTGGAGATCGGCTTCGGCATGGGGGCCTCGCTGATCGAGCAGGCCGAGAGCCACCCTGAGACCGATTTTATCGGCATCGAGGTGCATGCCCCCGGCGTGGGCAAGCTGCTCGACGAGGCCGACAAGCGCGGCCTGGGCAACATCCGGGTCTATCGCGAGGATGCGCTGGCGGTGCTCGAACAGTGCCTGCCGGAAGCCAGCCTCGATACGTTGCAGCTCTTCTTCCCCGACCCCTGGCCGAAGAAGAAGCACCACAAGCGGCGCATCGTCCAGCCCGCCTTCGTCGAACTGATCCGCACGCGCCTGAAAGTGGGCGGCACGCTGCACATGGCCACCGACTGGCAGGCCTACGCCGAGTGGATGGCCGAGGTGATGGAAGCCGCCCCCGGCTATGCCAATACCGCCTCGCCGGATACCGCGCCCTACGTGCCCCGGCCGTCGTTTCGACCGCTCACCAAGTTCGAGGCGCGTGGCGAGCGACTGGGACATGGGGTCTGGGACCTGCTGTACCAACGCTGCGCATAGCCAGGCCCGCGCCGGCGATGGCGACCGTCATGCCGGTGATGCCCTGGGCGCTCGGCTGCTCGCCGAACATGGCCGCGGCCCAGAGCAAGGTCACGGCAGGGGTGAGGTAGACCAGTGATGAGGTCAGGGTCACCCCGAGCCGGCGCAGGCTCGCGACGAAGAAACCGTATCCCCCCAGGCTGGAGAGCACCACCAGCCAGCCCATCGCGGTGAGGCTGAGCCGGTCGACGGGCAGGACCGGCACTCCCCCCGCCACGATCACCGCCGCCAGGGTAAATATTCCGGTGGCGGCGAACAGCTGTACCATCAGGGTCGCCGCCACCGGCATGGCGGTAGCCCAGCGCACGGAGAGCAGGCTGCCGAGCGTCACGGCCACTACCGAGCCCAGCGGCAGCGCATAGGCCCACAGCGGCGCACTGCCGCCGCCATGCTCGACATCATCCAGCACATAGAGCAAGACGCCCAGCGTGGCGACGGCCATGCCCGCCCAGCCTCGGGCCGACAGGCGTTCGCCGAGCCAGGGTCCGGCCAGGGCCGCAGCGAGTAGCGGCTGAAGCGCGGTAATCAAGGCGGCCACGCCGGTGCTGACGCCATGCTCGAGCGCCAGTATCACCCCCAGCAGGTAGCCGCCCATGGTCAGGCTGCCTACGGCCATCTCCCGCCTTACATCGCGCAATGCCAGCCGAGCACCGCCGATCAGTCGCCACCAGACTGCGACCAGCAGGCTCGCCAGCAGAAAACGCCAGGCAAACAGCGACAGCACCGGCGTATCGGCCTCGGTCGCCAGTCTGCCCCCGACGAAGCCGGAGCTCCAGCACACCACGAAGCCCATGGCGATCAGCGGTGAAACCCATGACGCTCGCATTCTCCTCCCTCCTGGATGAACTGGCCTTGAGCATGGGGGAGAAATGGATTTCAATGAATCGATAACTATTCGATCGAGCATTCAATATGCCTGAAGTCTCGTCCGCGGCACTGGACCTGGAGCTGTTGCGCAGCTTTCAGGCGGCCGCCCAGCTGGGGTCGCTGGCTGCTGCGGCACAGCAGCGCCATCGCACCGTCAGTGCCATCAGCATGCAGATCAAGCGGCTCGAGGAGGCGCTGGGCTCGCGACTGCTCGAGCGAGGCTCACGGGGCGTGAAGCCGACCGCCATAGGCGAGGCTCTGCTGCAGGAGTCCCGCGAGCTGCTGCGACTGCATGACGGCATGCTCTCGCGCTTCACCGGCCGCGGCCTGGGGGGCAAGCTGCGCCTGGGATTGCCGGAAGACTATGCGCGGGAGCTGCTGGGCAGCGTGCTGCCGGAATTCATGGCGCACCACCCCGATGTCCTGCTCGAGATCGTGACCGCCACCAGTGGTGAGCTGGCCCGACAGCTGAGCCGCTCCCAGCTGACGCTGTCGGTGCTGCTGGACCGTCCCAACCGCTGCCGGGGGGCGAGGTGCTCTGGCATACCTCGCCGGTCTGGGCCGGCCCTCGGGTCGGCGACCTGAGTGGTAGACCACGCATTCCCCTGGCGATGCACGAAGTGGACTGTCCCTATCGGGCCCTGGCCATCGAAGCGCTCGAGGCGATCGGCCGACCCTGGCATGCGGTCTTTACCAGTACCAGCATCCATGCCGTCGAGAAGGCGGTGGAAATGGGCCTGGCAATCAGCGTCCTCGACCGTGAGCGGCTGACCGGGGCCATGCGCGAGCTGGGACCCGCGGAGGATATGCCGCCACTCAAGCGCTGTGAGGCCAGGCTCCATTTCGCCCCGCATATCGCCGCCGCCTCCCAGCCGGCAGCAGAAGCGATGGCCCGCCTGCTGCGCGATCGCCTGACCCACCGCGGGCCCTGGCGCAGTGTTGGCGGTCCCTGAGAGAGGCGGAGGCTGCTATGGTTGGCGACGATCGCCTGCGCCGGCAACACCGCTGGGAGTCCTTCGGCCTCCAGTCGCCGATGCGTCGGACCGGAGCTGAAGCTTCCTTATATGGACCCGTCCCGTTGTGCAAGCCCGAAACGTATCGGCGGGGGGGTGAGACTGCACGCTTATATCCGGCCTGTCAGTGGCACTTCATCGGTGCCTGGCCATGATGGGATGCGCGCTCTCCGATCTGATCTCCGACTCGGCCTCAACATCGGCCATCAAGCTTCACAGAGTA
>NZ_AZQX01000258.1:0-6252 GCF_000568385.1 Halomonas sp. BC04 | reverse complement strand
CGCCGGGGGGCCTGCGGCCTCCAGTCGCGATCTGAAGATGCTCCTACATTAGAAACAGACGCAGAAACTCAGGTCGCTTGCTCCAGGGCGCTGATCCGTTCCAGTGCCTGCTGGCGATCATCGCCGCAGAGCGACGGGTCGAAGCCGAAGCGTTCGCACACGGCCGGGCGCTGTGGGTCGCCAAACAGCCGGCACAAGTTGTCGTCGTCGAGCTGCACGCAGCGCACCCCGGCCGGTTTGCCGTCGGGCATGCCGGGGATCGGCGAACTGATCGACGGGGCGATGCAGCAGGCGCCACAGCCGGGGCGGCAACCGTCGTCTTTTGCCGCGCTCAAGGCCGTCTGCAAGCTCAAGGCTGTGCCTCCGCGATCGCCCCCTTGTCGACCCCCTCGAAGGCCTGAACCCGTGTAGCGCGGCCGGTTTCCTCGGTGATCTGTCGTGCCAGCCAGGCGGCGATATGCTCCACGGTGGTGGGGGTGGGCAGGGTGAAGCAGCGCTCCGAAGGTAGCCGGATCATGAAGTGACCCTGGTCGGAACGGTAGCGGCTGGTCACCATGCCGCGTATCACCGAGTCGGTGGTGGTGGCGATATCCGCTGCATCGATCAGGTAGCAGTCGGCCAGGCGCTCGGCCCATTCCGCCTCCAGCCCCGGCATGCGCACGCCGCGCTGCCAGATATGCAGACGCGAGCGATGCCCGTGGGCGATACGCTGGCAGTTGCCAGGTGTTTCTTCAGGCCGTGGCTATAGGTATAGGCGGCCCCGTCGATCACCTCGTCGCGAAGGCGCAGGCGAATGTCGCTGACCCGTGGCGGTGGTCGCTTCATCATCTCCTTCGCCAGGAGCTGGGCCAGCCGTTCGGTGGTGATGGCCGGCCAGGGCAGCAGGGTGAAGGCCTGTCGTGGTGCGCGAACCTCCATGGGATAGGGGTGGGTGGCACGCAAGCAGAGCCCTTCGCTGCACTCGAAGATATCCAGGCCGGGGGCCTTGGTCGGTATCAGCAGCGTGTGATCGACGCCGCCATCCAGGCGCGACTTGATCCACGGCTTGACCTCTCCGAAGTCGAACAGCATGCCGTCCTCGCCGAGCTCGCCATCGAGTTCGGCATCCACGTGCCAGCTGGCACCGATCAGGCCGCGCTGAGAACACCAAAGGGAGACATCCAGATGGCTCAGGCGGTTGACGAAAAGCGTCATCAGTCGAACCCCGCGATCTTGTGAGTCTGCAGTGACAGGCGCCATTGCGGATGGGCCAGGCAGTAGGTGACGGTAGCGCCCACATGGTTGTCCCGCCCGCCCATCGGGCCACTGTCCATCGGCTGCAGGAAGAAGTGGCCAAAATCGAGTCTTTGAAAGCGCTCCGGTGGCGCTGCCTGCTGGGGGTAGACCAGCTTGATCTCGTCGCCGCCCGTCACCGCCAGCTCCGTGGCTCCCTTGGGGCTGACGCAGAGCCAGTCGATACCCGGGGGCGGCACTAGGGTGCCATTGGTCTCCACCGCCACCTCGAAGCCCTGACGGTGCATCGCGGCGATGAGCGGCTCGTCGAGTTGCAGCAGCGGTTCGCCGCCGGTGAACACCACATAGGGCGTGGCGACTTTCTCCCCGGCGCCGTCCTGAACGGGCCACAGCGCGGTCAGGTGGGCGGCCAGGGCCTCGGCGTCAGCGAATCGCCCCCCATTCTGGCCGTCGGTACCGAGGAAGTCGGTATCGCAGAAGGTGCAGGCGGCGGTGGCGCGGTCCTGCTCCCGGCCCGACCACAGGTTGCAGCCGGTGAAGCGGCAGAACACGCTGGCGCGCCCGGCCTGTCCGCCTTCCCCCTGCAGGGTGTAGAACGCCTCCTTGACGCTATACATCGGGCGTGCCCCTGGAGGGCGAGGCGGCGGGGTCGGGCCGCTGAGGTGTGGCGGCGGGGTCGGGCCGCTGACAATAACCAAGCGGGTCCGTAGCGCCATTGGCGGCAAAGGCCGCGATCCGCTCGCGGCAGCTGCCACAGCGGCCACAGGCGAGTTCCTGACCCAGGTAGCAGGTCCAGGTGTCGCTGTAGTCGAGTCCCATGGCCAGGCCATCGGCCAGGATATCCGCCTTGGTGGAACCCAGGTAGGGGGCGTTGATCCGTACCGGCTCGAAGTTGGCGATGCCCGCCACCGCATTCATGCGCTCCACGAACTCGGGGCGGCAGTCCGGGTAAAGCACGTGATCGCCGCCGTGGGCACCGTAGTCCACGCGCCCGGCGCCGATGTTCACCGCCTTGGCGATGGCCAGCGACAGCAGGATCATGTTGCGGTTGGGCACCACCGTGGCGGTCAGGTTGTCGCTGGCGTAGTCGCCTTCCGGCATGTCGCGGCTGGCATCGGTCAGGGCCGAATTGTCGATCAGGCCGTGAATGGCGCGAATGTCGACCACCTGATGCGGCACGCCGAGCTCGCGGCACACCTTGGCGGCCACCTCGAGTTCGCGGGCGTGGCGCTGGCCATAGTCGAAGGAGAGGGCATGTACCGCCAGCCCCTCGCGAAGGGCGCGGTGCAGCACGGTAAAGGAATCCATGCCGCCGGAGTAGATCACCACGGTAGCGGGCACGGAGGAAGCAGCGGACTGGGTCATGGGGAAACTCGTTGTCGGAGAATTTATCGGGCGGCTCTCGGTGAAAGCCGCTGGCCGGGGTCCGGTCCGGCGCGGGCCAAGTTTACGCAATAGGGTGAAATCTGGCCAGGGGCGGCGCCAGTTGCTAAGATTCCCGCCCCTCTCTAAAGCATCCAGGGGCTGTCTGAAACCGATCGAGCGCTGAAATCGACAAGCGCGCGGAGGCTCAGCTAGCCCCTGGTGCCATCGTCCTGAAAACGGTGACCTAATGAAAGCCCCTGAACTGCTGTCCCCCGCGGGGACGTTCAAGAACATGCGCTACGCCTTCGCCTACGGCGCTGACGCCGTCTACGCCGGCCAGCCACGCTACTCGCTGCGCGCGCGCAACAACGACTTCAAGGTCGACAACCTGCACAAGGGCATCGCCTACGCCCACGAGCGGGGCAAGCAGTTCTACGTCGCCTCCAACATCGCGCCGCACAACAGCAAGCTCAAGACCTACCTGCGAGACATGGAATCGGTCATCGAAGCCGGGCCCGATGCGCTGATCATGTCCGACCCCGGGCTGATCATGATGGTGCGCGAGCGCTGGCCCGACCAGGTGATCCACCTCTCGGTGCAGTCCAACGTGGTCAACTACGCCGCGGCCCGGTTCTGGCAGAAGCAGGGCATCAGTCGCATCATCCTCTCCCGTGAACTCTCCCTGGCCGAGATCGGCGAGATCCGCGCCGAGTGCCCGGATCTGGAGATCGAGACCTTCGTCCACGGCGCCCTCTGCATCGCCTATTCAGGCCGCTGCCTGCTCTCCGGCTACTTCAACCACCGCGACCCCAACCAGGGCACCTGCACCAACGCCTGTCGCTGGAAGTACAACACCGTGGCCGCCTCCCACGACGAGACCGGCGACCTGGTGCCGGCCAATTCCGCCCGGGCCCACGCCGGCAGCGGGATATGGACCCCTGACCAGGGTGGACTGATCGCCTCCGGCGGTGGCAGCGCCGAGCTTGACGAAGTGGCGGAAAGCACCGCCACCGCCGGCGGTGTGGAAGGGCAGGACGAACTCTCGGCGCTGATCGAGGATCGCACCCGGCCGGGCGAACTCATGCCGGTATTCGAGGACGAGCACGGCACCTACATCATGAACTCCAAGGACCTGCGCGCTGTCCAGCACGTGCCCCAGCTGACCCAGATGGGCGTCACCTCGCTGAAGATCGAAGGGCGCACCAAGTCCCACTACTACGTTGCCCGCACCGCCCAGGTCTATCGCCGCGCCATCGACGACGCCGTTGCCGGCCGTCCCTTCGACATGCGCCTGATGGACGAGCTCGACAACCTCGCCAACCGTGGCTACACCGAAGGCTTCTACCGTCGCCACGTCCACGACGAATACCAGAACTACCAGCAGGGCAACTCCATCGGCGTGCACCAGCAGTTCGTCGGCGAGGTGATGGGCTACGACCCCGATCGTGGATTCATGGAGGTCGACGTCAAGAACCGCTTTGAAGTCGGCGACGGCATGGAACTCATGCTGCCCGGCGGCAACCGTCGCTTCACCCTCGAGCACATCGAGAACAAGAACGGCGAATCCGTCGGCGCCGCCCCCGGCTCCGGCCACATCGTCCGCATCCCCATCCCGGGCGAGCCCATCGACCCCGAGCGCATCGAATATGCGCTGTTGATGCGGGACCTGGGCTAGGTTGCCGGCATGGAATAACTGCTGTAGGAGCGCCCGGTTCGGCGCTCCGACTTTGCGTCGCGACTGGCGCCGACAGGCGCCCGGCGGATGACGCCGCCGCTAGTGGTAACTGCAAACCTTGGCAACCCCGCCGGGAGGCCTGCGGCCTCCAGTCGTGATCTAAAGATTCCTCCGACAACAGTGTGGTTAGCGTTGGTGGAGAGTATCGCTGTTGGAGCGCTGCTCCGCATCGCGACTGGCGCCGTCAGGCGCCCGGCGGATGACGCCGCCGCTAGTGGTAACTGCAAACCTTGGCAACACCACCGAGGAGGCCTGCGGCCTCCAGTCGCCGATGCGTCGGTCCGGAGCTGAAGATGCTTCCTGCAATGGCGTTGCACCGTCGGTGAAACGAATCGTTGGCTCGTGCAGGAGCGGAAGATCCGACAGGCTGATAGAATCGAGTGTCGAGTCGTCCTGTCGGCCGTGCAAACCACCAGGGATTAGTGGCTACGCTATATGATGGTAGCCAAAAAGATCGCCTGACCTTCTGCTGAACGAGGTTGGGGCAAGGCTCCCGGGCACTTATGCTCCCCGTTCAGAGGTTGCCATGTCAGCGGATCTCCATCGACTCACCACCAAGGGCGACTTTGATCGTTCGTTAATCGAGGCCATTCACGAGGCCTCACCCGATGGCATCCTCGTGGTGGATGATCAGGGGATGATCGTGTCCCACAATCGGCGGCTGTTTGAGGTGTTCGATATTCCCCTTGAGGAGTTGCCGGGCGACCATGGGGGTAATCTGGCGGGGTATTCCGAGCAGGCACCACTGTCGCTTGCGATGGAACGTCTCGAAGCGCCCGAGGCATTTCTGAAGCGCACGCAGGAACTTTACGATGATCCTTCACTGGAGGACCAGTGCGAGCTTTCATTGAAAGATGGCCGTACGCTGGAGCGCTTTTCCAAGGCTCTGTGGGGTAAGGATAATCGGTATCTGGGACGAGTCTGGTTCTTTCGTGACATCACGCCGCGCAAGGAAGTCGAGCGTAAGCTGGAGGTTCTGGCGCAGCGTGATCCGCTAACGGGCGTCGCAAACCGTCGTCATTTCTTCGAGTTATCCGAGGCAGAGGTGGCTCGAGCCCGAAGGTACGGGACGCCGCTTTCCCTGGCCATGCTCGACCTCGACCACTTCAAGCGAGTCAATGACCGGTTCGGACACTCCGCCGGTGATCGGGTACTGATCAATTTCTGCAATGGCGTCGCGACATTGCTGCGCGGATCGGACGTGTTGGCTCGTCTGGGAGGTGAGGAATTCGTCGTGCTGCTACCTGGATCAGACCTGGATGGTGCCTTCCAACTGGCCGAACGCTTGCGGGGTCATGTCGCGAAGGAGATCGTGGAAGAGGGAGCGAATCGTATCCGGTACACGGTGAGTGCTGGCGTGGCGAGTCTTGCGCCCGACGATGCCTCGATCGAAGCCGTCATGGGTCGAGCCGACGATGCCCTCTATGCCGCCAAGCGGCCGGGCGTAACTGCACCAGGCGCGAAGCCCCACGGTGACGAACAGGCTAGAACTGATTCTCCAGGCCAGCCATCAATCCAGCCATATCGCATCCCAGTAGGGGTACTGCCCGATATTCTCCACCAACCTGCGCGTAACGGGTTGGCGACGATATAGCGCGCTACGGTGCGGATATCCTCATCGGAGCGCAGGACCCGGTCGTAATACCCCGCGTCCCATACCCGCAGTCCGACAGACATGGAGACATGGGATTTATACAGCCGGACGGCATGGGCCAGGTCTCCCTTCAGTTGCAACAGCCAATGGACATGGTCGGGCATGACCACAAAGGTCTGTGTCTTGCATTGGGCATCAAGGGTTGGAATCGAAAACGCACGACACGCCTTGCAAGCGGTACGAAAGTCATCAAAGAACGGATAGCGACGGCGCGTAACCAGAGTGATGTGATAATAGTGGCCGGGGATGGAGCGGCGACCGGCTC
>NZ_AZQX01000257.1:0-6618 GCF_000568385.1 Halomonas sp. BC04 | reverse complement strand
TTGCCTCCCTTGTTGGAGCGCTGCTCCGCATCGCGACTGGCGCCGCAGGCGCCTCGGCGGAAGCCGCGTCGTTACCCGTTATCGCCAACGCAGGACAACACCGCGGGGAGGCCTTCGGCCTCCAGTCGTGATCTAAAGATTCCTCCTACAGCACGGCCATTGCCTCCCTTGTTGGAGCGCTGCTCTGCATCGCGACTGGCGCCGTCAGGCGCCTGGCTGAGGCCGCTTCGTCAGCGGTTGTCGCCAGCATTGGTAACACCGCCGGGGAGTCCTGCGGCCTCCAGTCGTGATCTAAAGATTCCTCCTACAGCACGGTCATTGCCTCCCTTGTTGGAGCGCTGCTCCGCATCGCGACTGGCGCCGCAGGCGCCTCGGCGGAAGCCGCGTCGTTACCCGTTATCGCCAACGCAGGACAACACCGCGGGGAGGCCTGCGGCCTCCAGTCGTGATCTAAAGATTCTTCCTACAGCACGGCCATTGCCTCCCTTGTTGGAGCGCTCGGTTCGGCGCTCCGACTCTGCATCGCGACTGGCGCCGCCAGGCGCCTCGGCGGAAGCCGCGTCGTTATCTGTTATCACCAACGCAGAGCAACACCGCGGGGAGGCCTGCGGCCTCAAGTCACGACCTGATGATGCTGCGTTGCAATATGCTGCCAACGTCTCACGATGTTATCGAAAGCTCGACAGACTGCTAGGGTGAAGGTAACGGAAAGTAAATTTCCCATGCCACGCCCTGGCGTTGAGCTGACCGAAGCGGTGACATCATGTTGAAAGGTACCGTACTGGGAATAAGCGCATTGCTGTTCGTAGCGGTACTCGCTGTCGCCCTGCGTCCGGCGCCGACGGATCCTCCCCGACAGGCGCCGACGCCGGGTGACGGTCTCGACGAGACGGACCTTCAGGACCGGCGTGGGGCCATGGTGGACCAGGTTGTGTTCACCCGCGAGGCGGATGTGGGGCGGGTCACCGGGCTGATCGAGGCGGGGTCCCACCAGCTCTTCACCCAGGGCATCTCCAGCTCCACGGTTTTCAACCGCCTGCGCGACTCCCTGCATACCGCCTACGATCTCTCCTACGGCACCTCCAGCGAGCTGACGATCAATCCGGTGGGCCCGGAACTGGCGGGAGGCGAGCTCAACCCCTTCCATGTGCCGGCGATCCGCGAGGCGCTCAATCGCCTGATCGACCGTCGCTACATTGCCGAGGAGATCTTCGGCGGCCTGGCGGTGCCCCGCTACCTGCCGCTCTCCACCGCCTTTCCCGACTATGCGCGCCTGGCCGATGTGGCGCGTGAGCTGGAGCTGCGCTACGCCCACGACCCGGAGGCCGCCACCGAGGTGATCCACCGCGAAATGGAAGACCTGGGCGCACGCTTCGACCAGGGGCAGTGGTGGTACCGGGACGAGCCGGTACAGTTGCGGGTGCTGATCCGCACCGAAGACGAGCGCCGGCGAATCGGCGACTACATCGCCAACCTGATGGAAGATCTCGGCTTCGTCGTCGAGCGTCGCTATCGCACCGCCGAGGAGGCCTCGCGCCTGTGGATCGCCAGCGACCCCCGCGCCGGGCACTGGCATCTCTACACCGGCAGCTGGATCACCATCCTCATTCAGCGCGACCAGGCCGAGGGCTTCAGTTTCTACTACACCCCTCGGGGCCGCGCCGAGCCGCTCTGGCAGGCCTATGAGCCGGTGCCGGAGTTCGACGAGCTGGCCGACCGCCTGCAGCGCCGTGACTACGCGACCTGGGATGAGCGCCAGGCGATGATGGCACGGGCCCTGGAACTGGCGCTGGAGGACTCGGTGCGTATCTGGCTGGTGGACCAGCTCAACGCCTCGGCCCGGGCCGCCAATGTCGAGGTGGCGGTGGACCTGGCCGGCGGGCTCTCCGGCTCGGCCTTGTGGCCCTACACCCTGCGCTATACCGACCGCGTGGGCGGGCAGATGGTCTTCGGCACCCCGGGGATCCTCACCGAACCCTGGAACCCGGTGGCGGGGAGCAACTGGGTCTTCGATACCATGCTGATCCGCGCCACCCAGGACCCGGTGGTGATGCCCGACCCCTTTACCGGGCTTTACCTGCCTCAGCGGCTCGCGGCGGCCGAGGTCACCGTTCAGGAGGGTGTGCCGGTGGAGCGTACTCTGGACTGGCTGAGCGTTGACCAGGCCGAGAGCATCGAAGTGCCCGAGGAGGCCTGGATCGACTGGGACGCCGAGGCCGGGCGGTTCATCAGCGCCGCTGACAAGCACCCGGACGGCATCACCGCGCGGACCCGGGTGCGGGTGACCTATGACCCGACGCTCTTCGAGCAGCGCTGGCACGACGGCACGCGGCTCTCGCTCGCCGATGTCGTGCTGCCCTGGATCCTCACCTTCGAGCGCGCTGACGAGCAGAGCCGACTGTTCGATATCGCCCACCTGCCGGTGTTCGAGGCCTTCCAGCGTCACTTTCGCGGCTGGCATATCGTCGCCGAGGACCCGCTTGTCATCGACATCTACAGCGACCAGATCTACCCCGATGCCGAGACCATCGTGGCGGCCCGGGCGCCGACGCCGTCCCCTTGGCACACCCTGACCCTGGGGATCCTCGCCGAGCAGCGCGGTGAGCTGGCGTTCTCCTCCAACAAGGCCGATCGCCTGCAGGTGGACTGGATGAGCCTGGTGGCGGGCCCGAGCCTGCCGGTTCTCGAGCGCCACCTGCGTGAGGCCCGCGAGCGCGGCACGCGACTCTACCCCGAGGTGCTGGGCGAGTGGCTCGATGACGACGAGATCGCCACCCGCTACGCTGCGCTGACCGAGTGGCACGCCGAGCGCGGCCACTTCTGGATCGGCAACGGGCCCTTCCAGCTGCACTCGGTGCATCCGGTGGCGGGCAGCGTCGTGCTGCGCCGCTTCGCCGACTTTCCGGACCCGGCCGACAAGTGGCTGCGCTTCACCACGCCCATGGTGCCGGAGTTGACGCTGGATGGTCCCATGGTGGTGGAGAGCGGCCGAGTGGCGATAGGCCCGGTGGGCAACGGCCCCCTGGCCGCCGGCGACGGGGAAGGTCGGGAGGACGCCGAGTTCCAGCTGTCCGTGACCTTCGAGGGCGAGCCCTATCCCCAGGAGGACATCGAGCAGGTGCAGTATCTGCTGTTCGACGGTCGCGGCGAACTGGCCCGGCGTGGCCAGGCGGAGGCGCGGGGCGAGGGGCAGTGGCGCATCGCGCTGTCGGAGGAGACCCTGGCGACGCTGGGCGTCGGCGCCAACAGTCTGGAGCTCGCCGTCACCAGCCGCCGCGTGGCATTGCCGGCCTTCGCTTCCCATGTTTTTGCCACGGTGCCGCCCGGCGGCATGGAGGAGGTGCGATGAGCGATTCACCGATGGCCCCGCCGCCCCGGCGCGGCATGCTTCGTGACCTGCGGCACATGCTGCTGTATGCCGGCAAGCGGCTACTGGCGCTGCTGTTCACCGTGCTGGTTGGCGTCTACCTGACCATCATCATCGCCAACATGGGCGGCCAGGTGGATGAACTGCGCCTGGTGCAGATCCGCAGCCAGGCGTCCGAAGCGGTGCGCGCCGACCCGGCTTTCCAGGATCTGACGCCGACCGAGCGCAACGAGCTGATCGAGCGTCAGGTTTCCCAGGAGGTGGAGCGGCTGCGCCTGGATCAGCCGTTCGTGGTGCGTAGCGTCGACTACCTGCAGCGGGCCATGCGGCTCGACCTGGGGCGCGCCGAGCAGATGCACAGCGACCGGGGTTCACGGGAGGTCTACGACATCATCGTCGAGCGGTTGCCGGCAACACTGCTGCTGTTCGGCAGCGCCAACCTGCTGGTGTTCTTCGTCTCGGTATTCGCGGCACTGTTCTTGTCACGACGCTACGGCAGCGCGCTGGATCGAAGCGTGATCGCCCTGGCACCGACCTCGGCGGCACCGGCTGGTTCTACGGGATCTTCCTGATCCTGGTCTTCGCCTTCGTGGTGCCGGTACTGCCGGCCGGCGGCATGGTCACCGCCCCGCCCCCGGAAGACCGCTGGGAATACGCCGCCAGTGTGCTGCGCCACATGCTGCTGCCGCTTATCGCCATGTTCCTGTCGTCGATCTTCATCTCCATCTACTCCTGGCGCACCTTCTTCCTGATCCACTCCAGCGAGGACTACGTGGAAATGGCCCGCGCCAAGGGGCTGCCGTCGAACCTGATCGAGCGGCGCTACATCCTGCGCCCGACACTGTCGCCCATCATCACCAGCTTCCTGTTGATGCTGATCGGTCTGTGGAGCGGCGCCATTATCCTCGAGCAGGTGTTCAACTGGCCGGGGCTGGGCTCGCTGCTGTTTCAGGCCATCGGCCACCGCGACACCCCGGTGATCATCGGTGGGGTGGTGATCTTCGCCTACCTGCTGGCGGTGACGGTGTTCCTGCTCGACATCCTCTACGCACTGCTCGATCCGCGGGTGCGCATCGAAGGAGGGCGGCGATGATCGGTTCACGCTGGCGAGAGCACTGGGAGGAGCTGCGCCGCTATCCCTCGGCGCTGGTCGGTATGGCTATCATCGCCGCGCTGGTGGGGCTGTCGCTCTATACCGTGATCGCCATTCCGTACTCCCAGGCTCTGGAGAAGTGGCGTGGTGGAGAACCCTGGCAGCTGCACCCGGTCAACGCCGGCCCGCTGTGGGCCGATCGCCTGGTCGGTGGGCGCCAGCCGAGCACCCTGGTGATCGACAGCGATACGGCCGCGGTTGAGGAGGCGTCCTTCGCGGGCGGGCGTCGCCTGCGCATGGAGCTGGCCTTCGACTATCAATACGACGGCTTTCCCAGCGAGATCAACCTGTTCCTGCGCGCCGAGGGCCACGAGAAGCGTCCCTTCGCGCGCCTGCTGTGGCAGGCACCGGACGGTCGTGAATTCATGCTGGGCGGCCACCGCATCGGCCGTGACCATCGGATCTCGATCTCCCAGGATCGGGCCCTGGAGCGCCGGCTGGGTGGTCTGGTGCCGCATATCGGGCTGTTGGCCAAGCCCGATAGCGACGGAGATGCACCGCCGCAGGTCCAGCCGGGACGCTATACGCTGATGCTGGACGCCGTGGTCTTCGATGAGCAGGCGGGCATCGACGCCAAGCTGGTGCTCTATGGCCGGGTGCACGGCATCGCCGGCACCGACCACCAGCGGCGCGAGCTCAGCCTGGCGCTGATGTGGGGAACCCCGGTGGCGCTGGCCTTCGGCCTGCTGGCGGCGGTGGGTACCACCATTACCACCCTGATCATCGCGGCGGTGGGCGTCTGGTACCGTGCTGGGTGGATGCCACCATCCAGCGCCTCACCGAGGTGAACATGATCCTGCCGATGCTGCCGATCCTGGTAATGGTCGGCACCCTCTACTCCACCAGCATCTGGCTGATGCTCGGGGTGGTGGTGGTGCTGGGTATCTTCAGCGCCGGTATCAAGATGTACCGGGCGATGCTGCTGCCCATCCGCGAGGCGCCCTACATCGAGGCGGCCCAGGCCTACGGAGCCGGCAATCTGCGCATCGTGATGCGCTACATGATCCCGCGCATCCTGCCGGTGCTGATTCCCACCTTCGTCACCCTGATCCCTACGTTCGTGTTCCTGGAGGCTTCGCTGGCGGTGCTGGGGCTCGGCGACCCGGTGCTGCCCACCTGGGGCAAGGTGCTCAACGACGCCCAGTCCCAGAGCGCGCTCTACAACGGCTACTACTACTGGGTGGTGTCGCCGGCGGTGCTGCTGATGCTCACCGGCCTGGGCTTTGCCATGCTCGGCTTCGCCCTGGATCGGATCTTCAATCCGCGACTGAGGAGCCTGTGATGCCCGAGCCGACCCTGCTGCGCGTGGACGACCTGGCGCTGCACTACCAGACCCGTCGCGGCGTGGTGCGCGCCGTGGACGGGGTGAGCTTCGAACTGCGGCGCAACGAGGCGCTGGTGGTGCTGGGCGAATCCGGCTGTGGCAAGAGCTCGCTGGCCAAGCTGCTGATGCGGGTACTGCCGCGCAATATCCACCATACCGGCGGGCGGATCATGCTGGGTGAAACCGAGCTTGGCACACTTTCCGACGAGCGCTTCCGGCGCGAGGTGCAGTGGTCGCGCATGGCGATGGTGATGCAGGCCTCGATGAACGCGCTCAACCCGGTGGTCAAGGTGGGCCAACAGGTCGCCGAGCCGCTGCGGGTACTGCGCGGCTGGTCGCGCGCGCGGGCCCTGGCACGAGCCGCCGAGGTCTTCACCCTGGTCGGCATCTCGACGGACTTCATGACCCGCTATCCTTCGAGCTCTCCGGGGGCATGCGCCAGCGGGCGGTGTTGGCCATGGCACTGGTCGCCGAACCGGAGCTGGTGATCCTCGACGAGCCCACCTCGGCGCTGGACGTGCTGACCCAGGCGAGCATCATGAATGCCCTGAAGCGCGTCAAGCGCGAACTGGGCACCAGCTTCATCCTGATCACCCACGACGTGGCGACCTCCAGCGAGCTCGCCGATCGGGTGGCACTGATGTATGCCGGCCAGCTCGTGGAGGTGGCCGATGCCGGTGAATTCTTCGGCGAGCCGGCCCACCCCTATTCGCGGATGCTGATGGCCAGCGTGCCGCGACTGCGCCAGCGCCAGCGGCCGGAATCGATCCCCGG
>NZ_AZQX01000256.1:0-7583 GCF_000568385.1 Halomonas sp. BC04 | reverse complement strand
TGGATTGATCAAACAGGAGGTGGCGTATGAATCTGCAAAAACTCTCACCCTGGAACTGGTTCAAGAGCGAGAGCGCCGATGCACCGGCTCCGCCCTCCACGGTGGAGCCACGGCGGGGTGAGCTTACACCGTTGCTGGGTATGCATCAGGAACTGGATCGCTGGATGGATAACGTCATGCGGCAGTTCGGCATGCCGTCCCTGGAGAGCCGCTTTGGTGACATGCCGGGCCTCTTGCAGCCAAGACTCGATATTGCCGAGCATGACACCGAGTACGTGATCAGCGTCGAGGTGCCGGGGGTAGAGGAGAAAGACATCACCCTGGCCCTGGACGATCACCGCCTTGTCATTGAAGGTGAGAAGCGCCAGGAGAGCCGTGCTGAAGAGGGCCAGCACCATCGTATCGAGCGCTCCTATGGCCGATTCCGCCGCGTGCTGGACCTGCCTTCGGATGCCGAGGACGAGGAGATCAAGGCCACCTTCGACAAGGGGGTGCTCACGGTTCGGGTGCCGCGCAGCGAGCAAGCCAAGGCGTCCCGCCGGGAAATTCCCATCCAGTAAGAGCAGAACGTATTGGCCTATTGAACTCGCCGATGGCGAGTTTTTTTTGCCAGGCGTCTTGAACGGTGCCGCCCATTGGCAACGACATCTACCCGGTGGCGGCCTATCAACCAGAACCATAGGAAGAGGCGATTGGCCACAGCGGCGGTGATGGGCTTCAATGATCGTTAAATGACCGTACCCACTGCCGGAGGAAGCGCATGTCCTCGCTTCGCCGTATTGCCTACATTGCCCTGGCCTGGGTCAGCTTCTGTCTCGGTGTCATTGGTGTCGTTGTACCGTTGATGCCGACAACCTGCTTCATGCTGCTGGCGGTCTGGGCGGCCTCCCGCGGCTCGCCCCGTTTCGCCCTGTGGATTCGAGAACACCCGCGCTTCGGCCCGGCGGTAGTGGCCTGGGAGGGCGAGAGGGCGATTCCCCGGCACGCCAAATGGCTGGCCGGTGCCATGCTGGCCTTCTCGATTCTGGTGTTGCTGCTGACCCTCAGCGTGGTCTGGCTGAAAGCGATTCTTGTCACCGGGCTGACCCTGCTGGGCCTTTGGATCGCCAGCCGCCCCGAGCCTCGGGGGCTTGCCACGCCACCCAACCATCTTGTTCGCCGTTGAATGGACGGCTGCCTTTGAGGTTGGGGAGCCGGGCCCCGTACAATAGCCGTCGATTCCCGTCAGGAGCCTTTCCCCGATGTCTGAACCCAAGCCGACCTATCTCAGCGACTATCGGCCGCCTGCCTACCGTGTTACCCACACCGAGCTGACCTTCGATCTCAAGCCCGATGCCACACGGGTCAAGGCGCGACTGCACCTTGAGCGCCATCCGGAGCGAGAGGCCGGCGCGTCGCTGGAGCTCGATGGCGAGCACCTCATTCTCAAGTCCATCGCCATCGACGGCCAGCCATTGGATGAGAACGAGTACGCCCTCTCTGCCAACGGGTTGGTCATTCACCGGGTACCCGAGCGTTTCCTGCTGGATACCGAGGTGGAAATTGCGCCGCAGGACAATACGGCGCTGGAGGGGCTCTACCTCTCCAACGGCATGTATTGCACCCAGTGCGAAGCGGAAGGTTTTCGACGCATCACCTATTATCCCGACCGCCCCGATGTCATGGCGACCTTCTCCACGACGGTCATCGGTGACGCAAGTCGAGAACCGGTGCTGCTTTCCAACGGCAATCCGGTGGAGCGCGGCCAGTTGCCGGGTGGGCGCCATTTCGTGACCTGGGAGGACCCGTATCCCAAGCCCTGCTACCTGTTCGCCCTGGTCGCCGGGGATCTCGCGAAGGTGGAAGACAGTTTCACCACCATGAGCGGTCGCGAGGTGGCGTTGCAGTTATGGGTCGAGGAGGAGAATCTCGACAAGACCGACCATGCCATGGCGTCGCTGAAGCGGGCCATGAGATGGGACGAGGAGACCTACGGGCGCGAGTACGACCTCGACCTGTTCATGATCGTGGCGGTCAATGACTTCAACATGGGCGCCATGGAGAACAAGGGACTCAACATCTTCAACTCCGCCGCGGTGCTGACCCATCCGCATACCGCCACGGATGCCGCCTTCCAGCGGGTCGAAGGGATCGTTGCCCACGAGTACT
Source organism: Halomonas sp. BC04 (assembly GCF_000568385.1). Classification (NCBI taxonomy): domain Bacteria; kingdom Pseudomonadati; phylum Pseudomonadota; class Gammaproteobacteria; order Oceanospirillales; family Halomonadaceae; genus Halomonas; species Halomonas sp. BC04. The sequence goes on along the minus strand of NZ_AZQX01000256.1, from coordinate 5,435 downwards.
TCCACAACTGGTCGGGTAACCGGGTGACCTGCCGCGACTGGTTCCAGCTCTCGCTGAAGGAGGGCTTCACCGTCTTCCGCGACCAGTGCTACTCCGCCGATATCAACTCTGCCGCAGTCAAGCGCATCGAGGACGTGGCGTTCTTCCGCACCGCGCAGTTCGCCGAGGATGCCGGCCCCACCGCCCACCCGATCCGTCCCGACCACTACATCGAGATCACCAATTTCTACACCCTGACGATCTATGAAAAGGGGGCAGAAGTGGTGCGCATGTTGCGTAATCTGGTGGGCTGGGAGGCTTTCCGCCGCGGCAGCGACCTCTACTTTGAGCGTTTCGACGGCCAGGCGGTGACCATCGAGGACTTCGTCGGATGCATGGCCGAGGCATCGGGGATGGATCTGTCCCAGTTCATGCGCTGGTACTCCCAGGCCGGCACGCCGGAAATCGATGCCCATGGCGAGTACGATTATGCCAACGCCGAATACCACCTGACCCTGCGTCAGCGTACCCCGGCCACTCCCGGCCAGCCTGAGAAGAAGCCGTTGCACATTCCGCTACGGATGGGCCTGGTAGGCACCAAGAGCGGCCGTGACCTGCCCTTGACGCTGGGCGGCGAATCGCTCGGTAGCGATGCGGTGATTCACCTGCGCGAAGACGAACAGGCATTCATTTTCACCGACGTTGCCGAGGCCCCGGTGCCCTCCTTGCTGCGTGGTTTTTCGGCGCCGGTTCAACTGCGATTCCACTACAGCCGCGAGGATCTTGCCTTCCTCATGGCCAACGACTCCGACGGGTTCAATCGCTGGGATGCCGGCCAGCGACTGGCCATGTTGGCGCTGGATGACTTGATTGCAGCTCACCGCAATGGTGTCGAGAAGGTGATGGATCCGCGCGTCGTCGAGGCCTTCCGGGCCCTGCTCGAGCTGGGAGGCGACGACAAGGCGGTGCTGGCCGAGATGCTGACCCTTCCTTCCGAAGCCTATATCGCCGAGCAGCAGCCGCTGGTGGACGTGGATGCCATCCATGCGGCTCGCACCTTCGTCAAGCAGTCCCTGGCCACCACCCTGCGCGATGAGTTCATGGCGCTTTTCGAAGCCAATCGCTCGGATGCCCCCTATGCGCCCGAGCCGGAGCAGATCGGCCAGCGCAGCCTCAAGAACGTGGCCCTCTCCTACCTGATGGCGATAGAGGACGAGCAGGGTGTCGAATCGGCCCAGGCGCAGTTCCATGCCGACCACAACATGACCGACGTGCGTCATGCCTTGACCCTGCTGACCCACAGCAGCCGCAATGACCTGGCCGACCCGGCACTGCGGGCCTTCGGCGAGAAGTGGGCGCACGATCCCCTGGTCATGGACCAGTGGTTCAGCATCCAGGTGACGCGCCCCCAGTCGGATGCGCTGGACCGGGTCAGATACCTGATGGGGCATCCGGCCTTCTCGTTGAAGAATCCCAACAGGGTACGGGCCCTGGTCGGTACTTTCGCCAACCAGAACCGAGTCAATTTCCATCGTATCGATGGTGAGGGCTACCGTCTGCTCGCCGATGTGGTGATCGAGCTCAATCGCCTCAATCCCGAGATCGCCGCTCGGTTGATCACGCCGCTGACCCGCTGGCAGCGCTTCGACGAGACCCGCCAGGAGCTGATGAAGGGCGAGCTCGAGCGCATCCGTGCCGAGGAGCTCTCACCGAACGTCTATGAGGTGGTGGAAAAAGCGCTGGCTTGAAGGCAGGAAGGGGCTTTACTCGGTGTGAACCACAGCGCCGCCCATGGGGCGGCGCTGCTGTTTCGGGGGGTGCTGTTGCTTCGGGCGGAGAAGGCTCAGTTGATCAGCCAGCTTAAAACCGTAATGCCGAGCAGCCCCCAGATCAGCGTCGCCACCAGGCGTCTGCGCAGCAGGGCGCGCAGGCCCAGATAAAGCAGCCAAAGGCCGAGAACCAGGATCAACAGGCTCACCAGGGTAGACGGGACGCCTAGCGAAGCGGAGAGGCCGTGGAAAAATCCACGGGCGGCGTCGCCCAGGTTCTGGAAGAAGTGGACCAGCAGATCCACCACGAAACGGATGATCTCGCCGAGTGTCGTGCCCAGCCAGGTGAAGAAATCTTGCATGCGTCGTTCCAGTAGCCTTACTCGATCATGTCGAGAACGGTCCCTACGATATCATCCATGGTGACCAGGCCCACCAACTTGTTGTCATCGAGTACCAGGATCCGCTTGACCACGCTGTCGGTCATCAGGCTGGCGACATGACGCACATCCAGTGACTCGCCGACACCGATGGCCGGCTTGGCGCAGACGTCATAGACATTGATCAGGTCGATGTCGCCGTTCTCGGCGACGATGGTCTTGAGAATATTGGTGTAGGTGATCAGGCCCCAGGCGTCGTGGGGGTCCTGCTGCTCGACAACCAGGCATTTGAGGTTGTGGCGCTTCATCAAGCCCAGGGCGTCGCGCAGGGTGGCGAAGGGTGACACCGTCACCACGTCACGCATCATGATGTCCTTGACCAGCATCTTGTCACTCCGTCTGTTGTTGAATCAGTGGTCGTGCCTCAGTCGCTCTTCGAAGCGCTTGACCTGCGACATGTCGATTCCACCGAGGTGCTCCACGGGCAGGGTCATGACCAGTCCCTTGGAGTCGTCGCCGGTAGGATTGAGTATCTGGCGTATGGCCTTGAGTACCTTGAGCGACAGGCCCTTCTCCAGCGTCAGCAGCATGATGCTTTGACTGCCTTCGAAGGTCAGGCCGAAGAAGGTCTTCTTGCGCTCCCCACCGATGCCACGGCCAGACATCAGGGTCATGCCAACGGCGCCCGCCTCGGTGGCGGCATCGATGCACTCCTGCTCGAGCTCCTCAGGTGCGATGGCAACCAACAGGGAAAACTTCATGTCCTCTTGCCTCCAGGCTTGGCCAGCCAGTCCATGAGAATGGCATAGCTCATAACGGTCACGATAGGAAAGATCGAGGCGAAGGCGATCAGCCCGAAGCCGTCGATCAGTACGTTGCGGCCCTCGATCTGGCTGGCCAGGCCGATGCCCAGCGCCGTCACCAGCGGCACGGTCACCTCGGAGGTCGTCACGCCGCCCAGGTCGAAGGCGAGTGCGACGATGTAGCGAGGGGCCAGTGCAGTCAGCACAATCACCAGGGTATAGCCGCCAATAATATAATGGTGAATGGAGTCGCCGGTGATGATGCGATGTACACCGATGGTGATACCGATAGCCACGCCCAGTGCCACCAGGATGCGGATCACGTTGCCCTGGATCTTGCCAGCCGCCGCCTCTTCGGCCTGCTGGCCGATGGCGATCAAGGCCGGCTCGGCCATGGTGGTGGCAAAGCCGATGCAGAAGGCGAACAGGTAGACCCACAGCCAGGTATCGAAGGTGACCAGCTGATGTGCCATGCTCTGGCCAATGGGAAAGAGGCCGAGCTTGAGGCCCACCACGAAGGCGTAGAGGCCGATGATCACCAGGGCGAAGCCGATGCCCACCTTGAGCGGATCGGCCAGCGAGCGCTTGAGGACGGCATACTGGAAGAACAGGATCACCAGAATGATCGGCAGCACGTCGCGCAGCATGCTGAAAAGATCAAGCACCATGACCAGCAGCCCGGAGGGGGGCGCTGTGTCGCTGCTGGGCGCGACCAGCTCCGCGCCACTGGGGATGCTGCCCGGATCGGCATAGACGAGGATGCCGTAGAGCTGCACGCTGATCATCGGCACCATCACGGCCAGTGCCACCAGCCCGAAGCCATCGATCAGCGAGCTGCGGCCACGAATGGAGGCGGCGAGGCCAATGCCCAGGGCGGCAATCAGCGGGACCGTAACGATATTGGTGGTTACCCCGCCGGAGTCGTAGGCCAGGCCGACGATCTCCTCGGGGGCGAAGAATGTCACCAGCACGACCAGGACATAGCCAACGATCATGTACCAGTGCAGGGGGTGGCCAAGGATGATCCGGAACACGCCGAGGGCCATCACCAATCCCACCGAGCCGGCCACGATAAGTCGCAGAGTCAAGGCGTCGATCCGCCCATCGCTGATCTGCGCGGCCTGGTCGGCGACGGCGATCAGCGCCGGTTCAGCCACCACCGCGGAGAAACCGATGGCGAAGCCGAACAGCATCAGGATCGGCATGGAGCCGCGGCGAGCGAACTGGTTGGCCAGGCGCTTGCCCACCGGGAAAATGCTGAGCTCCAGCCCCTGCAGGAACAGCGCGACGCCTACGGCAACGATCATCAGGCCGATCGCCATACTCAACCCGTTTTCGGGCCACTGTCTCAGTAGCAGGGCCTGAAAGGCCACCACCACGATGATGATCGGCAGCAGGTTGCGCATGGCATGGGCCAATGCATGAAGGAAATCCCTGAGTTGCTCTGCCAAGACCGGCTCCCTTGCGCATGTTCCGTTGATACGACAATCGGTCTGTCGCTGTTAAGCGGAGCGTGGACAGGCTAGCCTGTCAGTCCGGATAGTAACATTAGCCTGACTCGATGAACGACAGGTGACAGGTGACGGTTGGCGACTTGCCACTGGCCGTGGCGGTATGACGCGGCTGTCGCCAGATTATATCATCGCGTATGGCCTTGCGTGGGCGTGCGTGACTTGCCCGGAATTGATCACGGTCAAGACTATGTCTATGGTCCTGGGCGGGATTTCGCGCAATGCGCCAAGCGGGATATGCGTATCGCGCCAAACGGAGAGGAGCGGCAATGAACGTTTCGCTGATCATCGTGCTGGTGGTGCTGGGCCTGGTCGTCATCTACAGCGTCAGTATCTACAACCGGCTGGTGGCACTGAAGAACCGCTATCAGAACGCCTTTGCCCAGATCGAAGTGCAGCTGAAGCGTCGTTACGACCTCATTCCCAACCTGGTGGAGACGGCCAAGGGTTACATGGCCCACGAGCGGGAGACACTGCAGGCGGTTACCGAAGCACGAAATACCGCCCTGGCAGGCCTCAAGCATGCCGCTGCACAGCCCGGCGAGCCGGGTGCCATGGCCGAATTGGCCGGGGCCGAAGGGGCTCTGGGGGCGGCGCTCGGACGGTTCAACATGGTCATGGAGGCGTACCCGGACCTGAAGGCGTCGGAGAACATGCGCCAGCTCTCGGAGACGCTCACCAGCACCGAGAACCGGGTCGCCTTCGCTCGCCAGGCCTTCAATGATGCGGTCATGCAGTACAACACCTACAAGCAGAGCTTCCCCCCGATCCTGCTGGCAGGCCCGCTGGGGCATCGCGAGGATGCGGCGCTGCTCGAGTTCGAGGACAGTGCTGAAATTCAGGCGGCGCCCAAGGTCAGCTTCTGACGAGGAAAGGCATGGATTTTTTTGGAGCCCAGGACCAGGCGCGACGACTGACGGCACGGCTGGTACTTCTGCTGCTTGTGGCGGTGGCCGGCATGGTGGCGGCGGCGGTGCTGGTCGTGGCAGTGGC
>NZ_AZQX01000255.1:0-20573 GCF_000568385.1 Halomonas sp. BC04 | reverse complement strand
CTGGAGCCGCTGGCGATAGTCGCTCTCGTCGCTGCCGCGTGCTGCGGCGAGCAGGGCCTCCAGGGCATTGGTGGTCTTGCCCATGGCCGAGATGATCAGGACTTGGGGGCGCTCGTGGCTGCCAGCAAGCAGCTTGCCCAGATGGCGAATGGCCTCGGCATCCTTGATCGAGGCCCCGCCGAACTTGAATATCGTCGTCATAACCGTCACTCCCTGGCGGTGGATGTCATGTTCGTCACGCCGCGGTGCTGCGACGCCTCAACTCAGCCGCTGCATATAGTCCACATAGCCGAAGGTGCGCACCGTGCGCAGTTCGCGGCTCTGCGCATCGATGCGGCAGATCGATGGCAGGCGGATGCCGTTGAAGGTGGTGGTCTTGACCATGGTGTAGTGGGCCATATCGGTGAACACCAGGCGATCGCCGATCGCCAGCGGGCGGTCGAAGGAGTAGTCACCGATCACGTCGCCGGCGAGACACGTCATGCCGCCCAGGCGATAGCTGTGAGCTTCTCTCCCGGTTCGCCGCTGCCGATGATATGCGGCCGATAGGGCATCTCCAGCACGTCGGCATATGCGCGGTGGCGGAGGTGTCGAGGATGGCGATGGGGCCGTCATTGTCGACGATATCCAGCACCGAGCAGACCAGGTAGCCGGTGTTGAGCGCGATGCTTCGCCCGGCTCCAGATAGACCGTGAGATGCGGATGGCGCTCGCGGAAGCTGCGGATCACTCGCACCAGCCGCTCGATGTCGTAGTCGGCGCGGGTGATATGGTGCCCGCCGCCGAAGTTGACCCACTTGAGACAGGCCAGATAGTGGCCGAACTTCGCCTCGAAGGCCGCCAGGGTMTSYTCCAGGGCGTCGCTGTTCTGCTCGCACAGGGTGTGGAAGTGCAGCCCCTCGAGGCCCGCAAGGTCCACGCCCTCCAGGTCGACCGCCCGCGTACCCAGGCGTGAGCCCGGGGCGCAGGGGTCGTAAAGCGCCACCTTGCCCTCGGAGTACTCGGGGTTCACCCGCAGGCCGCAGGAGATGCTGCGCGGCGCCGATGCCACGGTATCGCGGAAGTGGAGCCACTGGCCGGGGAGTTGAAGCTGATGTGGTCGGCATAGCGCAACACCACCTCCATCTCCTGGTCGGTGAAGGCCGGCGAGTAGCAGTGCACCTCGCCGCCGAACGTCTCCGCCCCCAGCCGCGCCTCGTCTTGGCCGCTGGCGGTGGTGCCGACCAGGTATTCCCGGACCATGTCGAAGGTGTCCCACATGGCGAAGCCCTTCAGCGCCAACAGGATACGCGCACCGCTGTCTTCCTGGACCTGCTTGAGCAGGGCCAGGTTCTTGCGTAGCAGGGCGTCATCCACCACATAGGCCGGCGACGGGCAGGCCTGCACGTCAAAGGGGTAGACCGGCTTTTCCATGTTCTGCGATGCCATGCGCGATCAGGCCAGCGGGTCGGCGTCGGGGTCGAGCTCGACCACTTGCCACGGCAGGCCCATCTCGCCGATGCGTTCCATGAAGGGGTCCGGGTCGAGCTGCTCGACGTTGAACACGCCGGCACCCTTCCAGATCCCTTCCAGCATCAGCATGGCGCCGGTGACGGCGGGCACGCCGGTGGTATAGGAGATCGCCTGTGACTGCACTTCCCGGTAGCAAGCCTCGTGGTCGCAGATGTTGTAGATATGCACCTTGCGCCGCTTGCCGTCCTTGATGCCGTCCAGAATCACGCCGATGTTGGTCTTGCCCTTGGTGCGCGGACCGAGGGACGCCGGGTCGGGCAATACCGCCTTGAGGAAATGCAGCGGCGTGATCTTCTTGCCCTCGAACTCGATCGGCTCGATGCTGGTCATGCCGACGTTCTCGAGCACCTTGAGGTGGGTGATGTACTTCTCGGAGAAGGTCATCCAGAAGCGGATCCGCTTCAGCCCCTTGATGTTCTGCGAGAGGGATTCCAGCTCCTCGTGATAGAGCAGGTAGAGATCCTTCTCGCCGATACCGTCGAAATCGAACGTGCGCTTCTCGGCCAGGGGGGCGGTCTCTTTCCACTCACCCTCTTCCCAGTAGCGACCGTTGGCAGTGATCTCGCGAATATTGATCTCGGGGTTGAAGTTGGTGGCGAACGGGTAGCCGTGGTCGCCGCCGTTGGCATCCAGGATGTCGATCTGGTGAATCTCGTCGAACAGGTTCTTCTGTCCGTAGGCGCAGTAGATGTTGGTCATGCCCGGATCGAAGCCGCAGCCAAGGGTGGCCATGACGCCTGCCTTCGCATAGCGCTCCTGGAAGGCCCACTGCTCCTTGTACTCGAACTTGGCCTCGTCGGGATGCTCGTAGTTGGCGGTATCCAGGTAAGGCACGCCGGTACGCAGGCACGCCTCCATGATGGTCAGGTCCTGATAGGGCAGTGCCACATGGATCAGCAAGTCGGGCTTGAACGACTCGATGAGGGCAACCAGTGCCTCGACGTCGTCGGCGTCCACCTGGGCGGTCTGGATCTGGCGATCCAGCTGGGCCGCGATGGCGCGACACTTGTCTTCGTTGCGACTGGCCAGGCAGATCTCGGAGAAGACCTCGGGATGCTGTGCGCACTTGTGGGTAACCACGCCACCGACGCCACCGGCGCCGATAATCAGGACTTTGCTCATTGGTTGTCGAATCCAGGTCGGAAAATGTCTTTCAAATATAGGGTCTTATCGGAACGGGGGCCAACCTGATGTGCCCGGACCCGATGCCACCCCGGTCTCGCTCACGCGCTGGGCGCGATAATGGCGCGCCGGGGCCCCGGTATCAAGCAATTTTCAAGGGTGGCATTCGACCAAAGCAGGGGGCGTTGGCGTCATCAGGCAGGGTGGCAGTGGCCCATAACATAAGTTATGAAGCGAGATATTGGCTCATGGTTAGAATAGTCACCGACAAAGAAGCCCACCGGAGTGGTCGTGAATATACTAAACAGTGTTGTAATTCAGGGCCTTAAAAGTAATGGTGCGCTTTCTGAAGAAGAGACAGCCCTCCTGATGGAGCTGGAGCATACCCCCAGGCGAATGGCTGCCGGTGAAGTTCTCTGGCAAGAGAACGCCGAGGTCGATCTGTTCTGTGTGCTCAAGGCGGGGTGGGCCTACTCCTTCCGCTACCTGGACAACGGCACCATGCAGATTCTCAGCGTCTATCTGCCCGGTGATATTCTCGGTTTGCGTGACTTTGGCTTCTCCAGGCGAAGGACCGGGGTGGCGATGGTCAACGAAGGGCTGGTCAGCTGCTTTTCCCATCAGCACCTCTTTCAGCTCATACGCTCATCGCCGGCCCTGGCGGCCGGGCTGATCGCCATTGTCGTGCGTAAGCAGGCCATGCTCACCGAGCGGCTGGTCTACATCGGCCGCCACACCGCCCAGCAACGTCTGGCGCATTTCCTCTACGAAATCTACCTTCGCCTGCGCAGTATCGGGGCTGTCGAGGAGGGGAGCTTCCAGCTGCCGCTGTCACAGGAGCAGCTTGGCGATGTCCTGGGCCTGAGCGCCGTCCACGTGAGCCGGACCTTTTCCCTGCTTCGCGAAGCGGGCCTCGTCTTGAAGGAGCGGCAAGACGTCTATTTCCCCGACCCCGAGGCCCTGGCTCAGATGGCGGAGTTCAACGCCAGCTATCTCGATGAGCCCGTGCCTGACGCCTTCCAGGTTCTTTCCCAGACCCACATGATGGCGTCCTGACACTGCTTTCGAGAGCAGGCTGCCGAGATGCCGCGCTTGCTTGGCACGGCATCTCGGTGGTTTTCTGGGGAATTTACTGCTCGCTCTCGATCCCCCAGGCCTGTTTGAGGCGTTCCACAGTGTGGCTCCACTTGGGTGTAGTGGGCTTGCATACGGTGTTCTGGTTGCCGAACAGGCCAACTTCGCTGAAGGCCTGCTCGCGGCTGACGGTATGTAGCCAGCGCACCGGCACCAGATACTCGGCATCATCTTCGTCACTATCATCAGGCTGATACAGGTGGGGGTACTCTTCCCGGGAGGTCAGCTCCAGCAGGCTCTGTTGCCCTCCTCGGTCGTAACGCGGTGCTCATCCGCGCGGCAGCGCTCGCCGATCACCTCGCCCACGCCCACGTACCCCGTCTTGGGAATATTGACCCAGACGCGATCACCCTCTGACAGCATGGCGAGGGTCTTGGAGTACCAGGCCGCTCCGCCGCCAGCGATAAAGCCGTATCGCCGAGCCAGCTCCCACGGGCGGTCATCGCCGAAGGAGGCGTAGAACTCACCGTTCCACGGCTCCTTCTTCGCCTTACGGGCGACGGGCTGGCTGGGCTCGCCCGGGTCGATCATCCAGGCGCGGCTGAGATAGCGGTTGCCACCATCCTCGAAGGCGGCGAAGAACATGGCGTTGATCGACAGCTGGGCGTGCTCGTTGAGGTAGGTAATGATGCGCTCGCTGCTGGCATCTAGCCGGGTGGCGACCACCACCAGCTGGTGGCTCTCGTTGAGAGTGACGCTGTCCAGTGACACCCCGAACTTGGCCTCGAAGGCCTCGGCCAGGGTGGCGTGAGGCCGGCCGTAGCGCTCGGCGAACGCCTGGTAGATGTCGATCAGCTGGTAGTCGGCCAGGGTGACCACCGAGGAGGCGTAGTCGATGGCCTGGGCCACCACGTCCCGCGGAGTCTTGTCGCGCTTGAGCTCGATGATGATCACCGTACCGTTGGCGTCGATGGCGAGCAGGTCAATAAGCTTGTCGAAGGCGGTGCGCACTTGACGGCCGATCAGCAGCCAGTCCCGGTTGAGGATCGCGACGTCCTGCATGATCTGCTCTTCCAGCAGCCCCTCGTCGGCAAGCCCTGCGGCGCGCAGCTTGAGTGGTGGCTCACCGGCGCTGCCCGCCAGCTTCCAGATGCCCTGTTCGATAGCCATGGCGGCTCCTTGCGTATCGGCTGTAGATATTGCGGTTCTTGGCCTGGTGGCCTAATATTGCCTTCAACACGACCCCGGCCTCTTGGTTGCTTGCAACCTACGCTGGGGTTCTTATTTTCCGGTCACCACCAGTCCTTCCAGTCTTCCGTAATACCCATGCCGCTCAGGTCCAGCTTCCTGGATGAATGCTGTTGCGGGAATCGCTCCAGATGCTCAGCCAGCCGGTTGTGCCACTGGGTGTTCGGGCAAATCGACTTCACCAGCATGCGTGTAATCGCCAGCAGCAGGAACGGCTTAAAGCGGGTGTCTTCGTTTCCGATGAACGAGTCGCACCACGCCACTTCGCCTCGTTTCGGCAGCATTGGCTTGGTGGTGATGTTTCGGTTCCAGAGGCGGCTGTGGTGCGCCACCAGGTTACGCAGGTAACTCAGGCTGAACAGCCAGCTTTTGAACACCTTCCAGTCGCTCACGCCGTAGCGGTTGGCAATGGCCTGCTGGTCTTTCACATTCAGCATGCTGAATAGCTGGGAGATGGCGCCAAAATCCAGCACCTCCACCGCCACCCATATCGGTAGTTCATCGCCGTGGTTGTCGTGGTAGTGACGGACGAAATCTTCCTTGGAGCGGGCAACCAGCCCTCGATACTTGCTCAGCCAGGCCTCGAAGCAAGATTGCTGGCTACCCTTGCGGAAGGGGCGCCCCGCAAAGCCGGGGTGGAAGTGTGCTTTCGTGTTTTCTACATGGGCGAAAGGGCTGCGTTGGCCCAGCAAATGGGATAGGTCGACCCGCAGGGAGATTTCGATACGCTCCAGTGCATCGGCCAGGTACAGCCGTAACTGCTTATCGAACAGGTAAAGGTGAACGGCATCCACAAACTGGGTGTGCGGGTGGAAGACATCCATGGCCCTGGTAGAAAGCCTTCCGGTTTTACTGTCCTGCACCACCTCGAACTTGCGGAACGGATACCAGTAGGCGCTGAGCCGATAGTAGCTACCCGCTCCAGGTAGTCCTGGGCGGCGGCATCGTTGGTGACCACCATGCCTCGCGCTTTCAGCAGCGTCAGCTGCTCCTCGAAAGACTTCCACGGGCGATCGTAGGCCATCAGCTCACCGCCTTTTCCACCACCGCCTCGGCCAGCTGAGTGCGGGTATCGCTGGCCTCGCTCAGGCGAGCCTTGAGGTGGTCGCAGAGGGCAATCAGCTCGTCTACTTTTTCCACGATGCGGTGTTGCTCCTCCAGCGGAGGAATGGCGACTGGAATTTCCTTGAGTTTTGAAGCTTTGATGCCTGTGGCAGTCATGCCCGTTGCATTTTCAACGAGCTTTTCCTGGAACGGAGATGCCATTGTTTGAATAAGCATAAATCGAGAAGTAGCAGGAACATGCCATTGGAAGCAGATGGCACGCTGAGCTAAGGCGAATTCCTCATCCAAGTCTATAACTGCAGCATTTCCCAACGGAGCCTCTGGCGTGAACAGCATGTCGCCTTTGCGAGGAAATCCACGTGTCATCCATTTGGTGTAGTCTCCTTCACTGATGAATTCTTCTGGCTCAAGGTCAATGTATCCTTGGCGGATATTTTTGGCGGTAATTAGGCGTTTTCCATTGCTGGTTTTGGTTGGCGTTTTGCCACGGTAATCGATGAATTTAGCCATGTTTCCCAGTCTGACCCAGGCCCAACTGCTAGGTGTTTTGAGATACTGTTCGTTGGAGGACAGACTATCACTGGCTTTTGTCCTCATGCCATTAGTGCTCGCAAGGTGGTCTCGGAGCTGTAGCATCTTGGATACCACCGCACCACCAGGCTCATCCCCCGCATCCTGCGCCACCAGTCGCCCCATCACCGCAAGCTGAAGAATGGTCTTCTTGAGCTTGTCGATGCTGGCTTCGGTGGTGAAGAGGGTGTCGAAATGCTCGGCGATACGGGACCAGTTCTCGGCCAGCTCGGCGGCATTAGCGGAGCGAGTCAAGGCGTCGAGTAGGGTATCGACCAGCACCTCATGGGCTTCCAGCTGGTCGCCGACCTGCTGCTCCAGCCGGTCGCAAAGGGCCATCAGCTCATCGACTTTCTCGACGATGCGGTATTGTTCCTCTAAGGGAGGTAGTGGTAGCGGAATGGAGCCCCATTTTCCTTTGTTTAGGATGGATATTGTAGTGCTTGACGATTTCTCCCAAGCTAAACCCTGAAAATAAGGAGACTTTAAGCAAATCAGAATGAATATCGACATCTGGCAAATGAATGGCGTTACAGAGTTAATTTGCTGATTGAAGCAGCTTTGTTGATCAATAACTCCACACTTGCCAATAGTGCCGATGCAAACCATCAGAATGGACCCTGGCTCAGCCCATTTCCCAAGAGCTATCTTTCCAGATTCAGTTAGCCCTTCATTGTCGTAGTTGATGCCGATTTCAGTGATGTCGCCTGGCTTTATAAAAGGTATTTCATTTCCGAAAAAGGAGGGGTTTGATTTTGAGGGGGTTGATCCTGTTTGGGTGTGGCCTAGATCACACAACCGCACCCAAGTCCAATTATCAGGAGTATCGAAAGACTTCTCTTCCTCGGTAATTTCCGGCAGCTTCTTTGGCTTCTTGATCTTCCCTTCCTTGACCAGCCGGGCCTTCTCCTCGGTGATGCGCTCCAGCAGCACGCTGGCGGGCTCGTCGTTGGGGTCCTGCTCCACCAGCTTGCCGCGCACGGCGAGCTCCAGGATCAGCTCGCGCAGCTTCTTGATGCCGGTGAGCTCGATCTTGCCCCTCATTCCAGACGAGTTAGCTCTGCCCGCCGTCGACTTGGTCGTGACGGCGCCGGTCCAGAGGTCGAGGTGGTCAGTAATCAGCTCGCGCGCGCTCATGCCTGCTCCTCCTCTTTGCGGGGAGCTGCCTGAGTTGCCAAGTCCTGAGCAGAGTGGCCCAGCGCATCGCCAAGGATCGTCTTGAGCTGGTCGCGGATCTCCTGGATCTCCGCCTGCTGGCTGGCGTATTTTTCCAGCAGCTCGTCCGGGTCATGGCTGACTTGTTCGCCTGGTGGGGGTTCTTGATATCCAGGTTGTAGTTGCGCGCCTGGATCTCCTCTATGGGCACCCGCCAGGCCTGCTCGGTCTCCTGACGGCTGGCGAAGCCGTCGGCTTCCTCGCCCCACCAGTCGATCTCGGTCTGGAACTCCTCGACTTTCATCGGCCGGGTCTTACTGTAGTTCTTCACGCCCTCGGGGTAGGGGTGCTCGTAGTACCACACCGCCTCGGTGGGCCGGCCCTTGGTGAAGAAGAGCAGGTTGGTCTTGATGCCGGTGTAGGGGTTGAACACCCCGTTAGGCAGACGAACGATGGTGTGCAGGTGGCACTCGGTGAGCAGCTTCTCCTTGAGGCGGGTCTTCATGCCCTCGCCGAACAGGAAGCCGTCGGGCAGCACCACCGCGGCCCGGCCGCCATCCTTCAGCAGGTGGATAAACAGCGTCATAAATAGATCGGCGGTTTCCCGAGTGCGGAAGGCCTGGGGGAAGTTGGTCTCGATGCCGTCCTCCTCCATGCCGCCGAAGGGCGGGTTGGCGACGATCACATCCACCCGCTCCCTGGGCCCCCAGCTAATCAGCGGGCGGGCCAGGGTGTTGTCGTGCTTGATCTGGTCGGGCACCTCGATGCCGTGGAGGATGAGGTTGGTGGTGGCCAGCAGGTGGGGCAGCGGCTTCTTCTCCACGCCGTGGATGGTGCGCTGCAGGGTCTGCTCGTCCTGGGGCGTCTGCACGTAGCGGCTGCGCTTGTGGTCGATGGTGCAGGTCAGAAAGCCACCGGTGCCGCAGGCGGGGTCCATCACGGTTTCGTCGAGCTTGGGATCGACGCGGTCGACCATGAAGCGGGTCACCGCCCGCGGGGTGTAGAACTCTCCGGCGTTGCCGGCACTCTGCAGGTCCTTGAGGATCTGCTCGTACATGCCGCCCAGCTCATGGCGTTCGCTGGCCTTGTTGAAGTTCACCCCGTCCTGCAGCTTGTTGATGACCTGGCGCATCAGCTGCCCGGACTTCATGTAGTTGTAGGCGTCCTCGAAGACGTTGCGGATCACCACGGCGCGGTAGTCGTCGCCGCGGGCCTGCAGCTGCTGCAGGCCGGGGAACAGCATGGTGTCGATGAACTCCTTGAGCTCGTCGCCGGTCATCCCTTCCGGGTCGGCGGCCCAGCGGCGCCAGCGCAGCGGCTCGGGAATCGGCGAACGGTAGTTGTCGCTGAGGATTTCCCACTCCTGCTCCCGGTCGTCGAAGATCTTCAAGAACAGCATCCAGACCAACTGGCCGATACGCTGGGCGTCGCCATCCACGCCCACGTCCTTGCGCATGATGTCCTGGATGGATTTGATGGTGGTGCTGATGGCCATGGTGTCGGGCGTTCCTCGGTGTTGGGTACAACGATGCCGGCTTATCCACAGGGGGTGGCCGGCATCGGGGTGTGCATAGAATATCCGCGATCAGCTGCTTGACTGGTAGAGCGCATCTTCCAGTTCATGCACGGCACGATTGTAGGCGGGCTTGCCCCCAAAGGCAGTGACCAGTTCGCTGACCGTACCTATCTCGCTGAAGGGCGCGACGTTGAGGACGTTGATATCTTCGATCGGTGCGATGCCGGCATCGGCGTACTTGTCGACCAGTGATTCCAGCACCTGGCGGGCCTGTCCTTCGTAGCGGGTGAAGATATTGCGCTTGCGTACCTGCTCGGCGCGCTCGCGGCGCGTCAGCGGCGGGCGGTCGAAGGCGATATGGCAAATCACGTCGAAGAGGTCGGGTTCGTCGCCGAGCTTCCTGCCGAGCTCCTTGATCAGATCCTCCCAGAAGATGCCCTGCTCGGCCAGTTCGTCGAGGATCGCCTGCTTGCGCTCAGCGTCGTGCCAGCGGCGCAGGAAGTCATCCAGGGAGGCGAACTGCTCCTTTACCTTCTTGCGGGTGTAGTCACGCAGGCTCTCGGTGATCAGCTTGCCGTCCGGGCCCAGGTACTGCACCCGCTCGGCTACCACGCTCACCTCGACGTCATCGACAACGTACTTGATCCGTTTGCCGGGGCCGCCATCTCCGTTGATATCGGCGCCGGTGTCGTCGGACTGCCAGATGGCACCGGGCTCGACCTCGTAGTCGCCCCAGTTGTCTTCGATCCCTTCCGCCTGGGTTTCAGTGAGCTCCTCGGCGCTGTCGCCCGGGGCGACGTCGTCCTCGGCCAGCTCGTCATCCGGCACGATGGGATCGTCGCCTTTGGGCTGGTAGACCTTCACCGGGTCGCCGTCGAAGTCGGGGTCGGCGAACAGCTCGGTGGCCTTCTTGAAGTCGAGGATGGTGAACCAGTGCTTGTGGTAGTCGTCGTTGATGCGGGTGCCGCGGCCGATGATCTGCTTGAACTCGGTCATCGACTGGATGCGCTGGTCGAGCACGATCAGCTTGCAGGTCTGGGCGTCGACCCCGGTGGTCATCAGCTTGCTGGTGGTGGCGATGACCGGGTAGCGCGCTTCAGGGTTGATGAAGTTGTCGAGCTCCGCCTTGCCCTCGGCCTCGTCGCCGGTGATGCGCATCACGTACTTGCGGTTCTCGGCCACCCGCTTGGGGTTGAGGTTGACCAGTGCCTGACGCATGCGCTCGGCGTGGTCGATGTCCTCACAGAACACGATGGTCTTCTGGAAGGGGTCGCTGTTCTCCAGGAACTCGGTGATCTTGCGGGCCACCAACTGGGTGCGCTTCTCCAGCACCAGGTGTTTGTCGAAGTCCTTCTGGTTGTAGATGCGATCCTCGATCAGCTCGCCGTGCTTGTCGGTCTGGCCCTTGCTGGGCCGCCAGCCCTGCAGGTCGCGGTCGATATCCACCCGCACCACCTTGTAGGGGGCGAGGAAGCCATCCTCGATGCCCTGGCGGAGCGAGTAGCTGTAGACCGGCTCACCGAAGTAATCGATGTTGGAGACTTCTTTCGTCTCCTTGGGCGTGGCGGTCAGGCCGACATGGGTGGCTGCAGAGAAGTATTCGAGGATCGAGCGCCAGGCGGAGTCCACCGCCGCACTGCCGCGGTGGCACTCGTCGATGACGATCAGATCGAAGAAGTCCGGCGAGAACTGCTTGTAGATGTTCTGCTCTTCCTCGCTTCCGGTTACCGCCTGGTAGAGCGAGAGGTAGATCTCGTAGGACTTGTCTACCGTGCGATTGGTGACCTTGGTCATCGCCTGACCGAACGGCTTGAAGTCGTTGTTCTTGGTCTGGTCGACCAGGATGTTGCGGTCCGCGAGGAACAGGATTCGCTTCTTCTGCTTGGATTTCCACAGCCGCCAGATGATCTGAAAGGCGGTAAAAGTCTTGCCGGTGCCGGTGGCCATCACCAGCAGGATACGGTCCTGGCCACGAGCCACCGCCTCAACGGTGCGGTTGATGGCCACCGTCTGGTAGTAGCGTGGCGTGCGCCCGCTGCCGTCATCAAAGTAGGGCTGCTCCACCACCGGCCGTGCCGCCTGGTCGAGGCCCTTGTACTGGCAGTAGCGCTCCCAGAGCGCCTCCGGGGTGGGAAAGTCGTCGAGGCCGAGGGTGGTCTCGGTCTGGCCGCCCAGGCCGGTGCGGTCATGGAACAGGAAACCGTCGCCGTTGCTGGTGAACACGAAGGGCACGTCCAGGGCGTCACTGTAGGCCAGCGCCTGCTGCATGCCGTCGCCCAGGCCGTGCTTGTTGTCCTTGGCCTCGATCACCGCGAGGGGCTGGTTCTTCTGATAGCTCAGCACATAGTCCGCCCGGCGGCGCTTGCCGCGGGTGTGCAGCCGCCCACGCACGATGATGCGCCCGGCAGTGAACGACACCTCCTCGCGCACCTGGACCTGGATGTCCCAGCCGGCCCGCTCCAGCGCCGGGGTGATGAACTTGGTGCAGATGTCCCGTTCGCTGAGAGCCTTCTTGTCCATGGCAGCATCCTGCTCGTCGATGGCGGGGCGGGAATTCATTCGTTACGGAAGCTTACGCTAACGAGAAAGGCTAAGCACCCTGTGCCAGGCCGCAGCCGCCTCACGTCGACAACGAATTGCGTAACAGCCGGCTGGATAGGGAGTGCTCTTGGCGAATAGCCCAGGGTGTTCCGATCAATGTTGACCGGCAGGCTAAGGGTGTCTGGTAAGGGCGGTGGTATAGGGTAGTGGCGCGGTGATATGGGCAAAAAAGTTGACCAACAAGCAGACCATACCGTGCCCCAAACAGACCAAATCATGTCCTATGGAACGAAAAAAGCACCCGTAGGTGCTTGATTCGTCTAGCTGATTGGTGGAGGCGGCGTCTCGTGAAAAATCTATTTAACTTTATGTTTTTAAACGTATTTATTTTTTATATGCGCCGGTTGTGCCCCCAATAATGCCCCTTTCTGTACGCTTGTGCCCATCTTCTGCCATCTCGGCCAAAAGCTATTCAGGATGGTGCAAACCGTGGAGGATCCGCTCAGCTTCCGCCCAGGGTAACCGTCTCTTGCGGGTTTTCATTCGACCCAGTGCATTTAGGGCGTCATCCACCGAGAGCAACCGGTTCTCCACCATCGCGCGTAGTAGCCAAACTGTGCCCATCACACTAACGTCCTCACCGAGCGCCACCTGTTTCAGCCCTTGGTCGCCAGTCAGTAATGGGCAGCCCTCCTGCTTGGCAAGTGCCAGGGCAAGATAATCGTTGTGGCAGGCGAGTTCGCCGTATTGCTCCGGTAACTGGAGCGCATATTCTACGTAGGCCGAGGTGACCTCCATGATTTTCAGGCCCTGCGCTTCTAGCCCTGGTGACCCTGACTCAATCTCCTCCATGTAAATAATGTCGGGCATCGCAAACTGAAGCGGTAGCCGGAAAAAGACGTCCATCAGATCGCCAGCTTCCATATCAATGAGAATGTTGGCATCACTGATGAGCAGCAGCATGCATCGACTCCAGCTGGCGTGCTTTGTAGAACTGCATCATTGGAATGCCCAGAAGCTCGGCTGCCTTGGCCTCTGAGATATATTTCTCGCCTAGCGCTCGGTACACCAACTGTTCGAACAGCCGGGGTGTTTCTTTCGATAGGGGGTCGCCCGGCTCTCCCTTGCGCCACCCCTTGGCGGAAAAACGTTTCCACATCGCTAAGTGGACAGCGTCATTGATGATGCCGCACTGTTTGGCACGCTGGAGCCACCCGGCCATGGAAAGCCCAAACTCATGTTTCAGTACATATAGTTCTTTCCATTCAAGTGCGTGCCGCTGCCTTCCGAGATTCTGAAATACTGAAAATTGGGGGGCAAGAAATGCGCCGGCAAAACGGTCGCATGCCTTTTCTTCATTGAGCTCGGGTGAAAGTCGCCCAGCCAGTAGTAGGTGGCCTAACTCGTGCGCGAGTGTGAACCGCTGTCGGTCGCCAGGCCATTGTGCAGAGACTGCTACAACAGGGTAGGTGCGGTCATCATCAGTACGTGCGAGGGCAGTCATCCCGGAAAAGCCGGGATGAGCTTCGTCCACTACGAGGACTAATAATCCTTGTGCTTCGAGCGTATCGGTTAGGTCCGCAATAGGGTTCATCCCCAACTGCCATGCATCACGTACCTGGTCAGAGAGAATCTCCAACTGCTCCATAGAATCAATTGAGTCAGTGAGCTGGGCAGGTGCCATAAAGGGCTGGAGAGGTGACGCCGGAAACGCTCCTAATAGCTCGGCTCTCTTTTCTACCAGCTCAATCACCTTGATTTTGGTCGCTTCTTGAGCATTTTTTCCGAAAATGGCGCGTTTGCGGAATTCTGGGTGCTCCAGCGTTACATGGTGAGTCCGGAAAAAGTACTCCGTACGGATACCACAGGCACGTGCCAGCTTGAGCAGCATTGAGGACGATGGTGTCAGCGCGGCCTTCTCATACTTTTGGATGGTGGTATGGGTTACGTCAACCTGCTCACCCAAGGCCTTGAGCGTCAGGCCGGCTGCTAACCGTGCTTGCCGGATACGATGACCGAGCATGACGCCCTCCCTCTGTTGGGTTAAAAGTGGTTGCATTGTAGTTGATTTTTAACCCTGGCGACAGTCTCGAAGACTCCATGGGAGGGGAGGGCGCAGGGGAAGAGGTAAGGCAACCCTCCGCGGATGAGTGAGCCCTGGCAGCTGGCGATCACATTCCTTGACCTAGTGGTAGCCTGTAGTATGTCCCCATCGAGCCCGCTGCTGCCTACCCAGGCTGCGGTCATGGCTTTCTCTGTCATCGAGGGCGTAACCATACGGGCCCAGTAGAGCCGTGGGTACGTGTCAGCAATGGCAGAGCAGTTTTGGTCCACAGGGCAACACCAGCCAGTGACGCGCGCAGCGACCCTGCATCAGTTAAGGAAGATACCGCATGACATCCAGCAAGCAAGGCGGCAACCACCACGAGCTCGGGGTTGATCCTGAAGCCCTCTGGCAGGCGGCCGATAAGCTTCGCGGCTCTATCGACGCCGCCGAATACAAGCACGTGGTACTCGGCCTGATTTTCCTCAAGTACATTTCCGACGCTTTCCAGGCCCGCCGGGCGAAGCTGATGGAGGAGCTCGCTGAGGACGGCATTGAGGGTAAACAGGCGGAAGACCTGCTGGAGCAGCGCGACGAGTACACCGCCGAGGGGGTGTTCTGGGTACCCCAGGAGGCGCGTTGGGAACGGATCCAGGCACAGGGCAAGACACCCAACATCGGCAAGCTGATCGACGATGCCATGTATGCCATCGAGCACGACAACCCCAAGCTCAAGGGCAAGTTGCCGCGCGACTACGCCCGCCGCGGCATCGCCCCGCAGCGCCTAGGTGGGCTGATCGATCTGATCGGTTCCATGACCATCGGCTCAGATGAGGCCCGCGCCAAGGATGTGCTGGGCCGGGTCTATGAATACTTCCTCGGCAAGTTCGCCGCCGCCGAGGGCAAGCTGGGCGGCGAGTTCTTCACCCCGCGCTCGGTGGTGCGGCTGCTGGTGGAGATGATCGAGCCCTACGAGGGGCGTGTTTATGACCCCTGCTGCGGCTCCGGCGGCATGTTCGTGCAGTCCGAGAAGTTCACCGAGGCCCACGGCGGCAGCAAGCGCGACATCTCCATCTTCGGTCAGGAATCCAACCCCACCACCTGGCGGCTAGCGCACATGAACCTGGCTATTCGCGGTATCGAGGCCAATTTAGGCGAGCAACCGGCAGATAGCTTTTCGCGTGACCTGCACCCGGACGTGAAGGCCGACTACATTCTGGCCAACCCGCCCTTCAATATCTCCGACTGGTCCGGAGAACTGCTGCGCGAGGACGTTCGCTGGAAATACGGCGTGCCGCCCACCGGCAACGCCAACTACGCCTGGATTCAGCACTTCATCCACCACCTGGCCCCGCCCAACGGCCACGGCGGGGGTATCGCCGGCTTCGTGATGGCCAATGGCTCGCTGTCCAGCAACAGCTCCGGCGAGGGCGAGATCCGCAAGGCCATCATCGAGGCCGACCTGGTGGACTGCATTGTCGCCATGCCCTCCCAGCTCTTCCTGACCACCGGCATCCCCGTCTGCCTGTGGTTTATCAGCCGCGACAAGACCGGCCGCAACATCAAGCACGGCGGCCGCGACCGTCGTGGCGAGACCCTGTTTATCGACGCTCGCCAGATGGGCACCCTGCAGACCCGCGTGCTGCGCGTGCTCTCCGGCGCTGACGCCGAGGGCGACCCGCCTCCGGACAGCGACATCGGCCGCATCGTGCGCACCTACCACGCCTGGCGCGGTGAGGAAGGCGCCGGCGACTACGCCGACGAGGCCGGTTTCTGCAAGGCCGCCAAGCTGGAGGAGATCGAAAAACACGGTCACGTGCTCACCCCCGGCCGCTACGTCGGCGCCGCCGCCGCGGAGGACGACGGCGAACCTTTCGAGGACAAGATGCAGCGGCTCACCGCTGACTTGCAGGCGCAGTTTGCCGAATCCGATGCGCTGGAAGCGCGGATTAAGACCAATCTGGAGGGGTTGGGTTATGGGGAGTGAGGTTCTGCCCACTGATGTATCTGAGCTGATTGAACGTGGTGTGCTGGCCATCAATGACGGGTATCGCGCCAAGAATAGTGAGTTGGGGAAAAATGGCCTCCCGTTTGCGCGCGGCGGCAACATTAACGGTGGTTTTCATTTCGAGGGAGCAGATTGCTTCCCCCGCGAGAATCTCGACCGAGTCGGCGAGAAGACTAGCCAGCCAGGCGATGCTGTATTTACGAGCAAGGGATCGGTTGGGCGGTTTGCATTCGTTACGGCCGACGTGCCCACGTTCGTCTATAGCCCTCAGCTTTGTTTCTGGCGGTCACTCGATCATGACGTGATTAGTCCTCGCTGGCTCTACTACTGGATGTATGGGGCCGAGTTTTATCAGCAATACAATGGGGTAAAAGGCCAAACGGACATGGCGGATTATGTGAGTCTTCGCGATCAGCGAGGAATGCATATAACCTTGCCTCCAGTTAAAGAGCAGACAGCCATCGCCGACATCCTCGGCACCCTCGACGACAAAATCGAACTCAACCGCCAGATGAACCGCACGCTGGAAGCCATGGCGAGGGCGATCTTCAAGGCCTGGTTCGTGGACTTCGAGCCGGTCAAGGCCAAGACCGACTGCGCCACGAGTTTTCGCGGCATGCCTCAGGCTGTTTTCGACCAGCTCCCCGACAGCTTCACCGATTCTGAACTGGGACCGGTGCCGGAGGGGTGGGAGGTTGCGCCTCTCGATGAGATTGCGGATTTTCTCAACGGAGTCGCACTACAGAAATATCCGGCATCGCCTTCGGAAGACAGTTTGCCAGTCATTAAAATTGCGGAGCTTCGCAACGGCGTCAGCACAAAATCCGGGCGTGCATCTCGAGGAGTTCCGAGCAAATACATTGTCGATGATGGAGATTTTCTTTTTTCTTGGTCGGGGAGCTTGCTTGCAAAGTTCTGGACGGAAGGCGAAGGCGCTTTGAACCAGCATTTGTTCAAAGTGACATCCGAAAGTTATCCGATGTGGTTTGTTAGTCAATGGGTGCAGTATCACCTTGATACGTTCCAAGCGATTGCCGCTTCCAAAGCCACTACGATGGGCCATATTCAACGCAGGCATCTCAAAGAAGCTTTGACCGTTTGTGCACCAAGTCATGTTCTGGATGACATGAGTACGATTATGTCGCCCTTGATTGAGAAAATGATTGCCGCAGAGCTCGAATCGCGAACTCTCACATCGATCAGGGATGCCCTCCTTCCCAAGCTTATTTCTGGAGAAGTAAGTACGGGTGCGGCCATTACGGAGGGCGACTAGCATGTCAGTAGACTTCCTGTACCCGGTTTTTGAAGAGCAGTTGACCGTCGAGCATGATCCGTACACACATAAGATAACTATTGGTGCAACTCCTTTCTTTGCAAATGAGATACTCAAAGGGGATAGCAACGCATACCGCGATGAGTTCTCAAGGTGGTTCGACGATATTTGGCTACCTGATCAGCTGGATATGCTTGACCAGATCCTAAGGATTCCTGCGAATAAAAGACGATATGAAGATTTGTGTTCAGCACTTAGCAATGGTGAACTGATTCCTTTGGTGGGAAGTGGTATGTCGGCGCCCTCTGGTTTGCCACTATGGTCAGATTTCCTAAGTGAAATTCGAAAGTATTCTGCACTTACAGAAAAGGAGCTTGAATCCTTTTTTTCTGAATCTAAATATGAAGAGGCGGCCGAAGCTATAGCGGAATCTATGCCCAACAGGTTATTCGATGAAAGAATTGAGCATGACCTCAGATTTGGTGATGCTGATGCTATTCGAGGATCTATTTCATTTCTTCCAATACTCTTCGATAAGCTCGTTATCACTACGAATCTCGATAACTTGCTGGAGCATCTTTATCAGAAGCATGGTCTTGCTTTTGCCGAGATTTTGAAGGGTAACAATATACAGTCGTATCGACGACTAAAGGCGCAATCAGATCGAATTCTTCTCAAGCTCCATGGAGACTGTAAATCCAAAGAGGGACGAATCCTCTCCGTTGCCGAATATGAAGCATCATATGCTCCGGGAGCGCCTGTTTTCGAGGAGCTATCAGGGATCTATAGGAATCAAAGCATTCTTTGTCTTGGCTGCAGTATGAATGGTGATCGCACGGTAAAGCTTCTGGGTAAGGTGGCTGAAATGGATGAGGGGATCCCGAAACATTATGCCTTTCTCAAGCACCCTGACGATGAAGCTTCTCTTCTGGAACGTGAGCACTTTCTCACTGAGCGCGACGTTTTCCCGATTTGGTTTAAGGGCGATCACGATGAGTCAATCACAGCGCTGTTGGTTGGACTGGCCCACCACAAAGGGGTGATCTAATGTCAAGACTCAAAGAATCGGATGTGGAAGTTGCCGCTTTGGGCTGGTTCAAGACCTTGGGTTTTTCTACTGTCCGGGGCGCGGACATTTCGCCGGGAGCGGATTCTCCGCTGCGCGACAGCCATGAACAGGTGGTACTGGAACCGCGGCTACGCTCGGCTTTGCGCACGATCAACCGCCAGCTTCCGGATGAGGCTATCGAGCAGGCGGTTCGGGCAGTAATGCGACCGCCGGAACCGACGCTGGAACAGAACAACCGATGGCTTCATCATCTGCTTACCGACGGTGTGGACGTGGAATACCGTACCCCGGAGGGCGAGACCCGCGGAGACAAGGCGTGGCTGGTGGACTTCAAGCGCCCCGCTGCGAATGACCGGCTCGTGGTGCAGCAGTTCACCGTACGCTGCGGCAACGCCACGCGGCGGCCCGATCTGGTGGTGTTTCTTAATGGTCTTCCGTTGGTGGTGGTTGAGTTAAAGGACCCCACCAATGAGCAGGCGGATCTGTGGTCGGCCTATCGGCAGTTGCAGGATTACAAGGCAACGATACCGCCGCTGTTTACCTACAATGCGCTGCTGGCCATCAGTGACGGCGACCGCACACGGGTCGGTTCGCTCACCGCCGGTTCGGACCGGTTTGCGCCCTGGCGGGCGCTGGACGATGCGCGCGCGCCGGGCGAGCCGACTCTTGAGGCACTGATCCGCGGCTTGTTCCAGCCCGGCCGATGGGAAGTTTACCTGCGTCACTGCATCACCTTCGAGGAAGACGAGCGCAGCGGCGCGATCATCAAGAAGGTGGCGGCCTACCACCAGTTCCGCGCCGTATTGCGGGCGCGAGATTCCGTCAAGGCGGCATTGAAAGCGCCGGCGGGCCAGGGTGATGGGCGTGGTGGCGTGATCTGGCATACCCAGGGCTCGGGCAAGAGCCTGACCATGCTGATGCTGTCCGGCGCATTGATCGGCGACGAGCAACTCGCCAACCCCACCGTTGTGGTGGTGACCGACCGCAATGACCTGGACGGGCAACTGTTCGGCACCTTCGCAGATGGGCGTGCACTGCTGCGGCAGGACCCGGAGCAGGCCGAGAGTCGGGAGGACCTGACCGCCCGGCTCAATCGCGCCTCCGGCGGGGTGGTGTTCACCACCATCCAGAAGTTCGCCGAGCGCGGTGCGGCGGTCAGCGAAAGGGCCAATATCGTGGTGCTGGCGGATGAGGCCCACCGCAGCCAGTACGGCTTTCTCGACGGCGGTGCGCGATGGATGCGCGATGCTATCCCCAATGCCACTTTTGTCGGTTTCACCGGGACGCCGCTGGAGGGCGACGACAAAAGTACGGAAGCGGTATTCGGAAAGTACGCGGACATCTATGACATTCGCCAGGCGATCTCCGATGACGCCACGGTGCCGATCTTCTACGAAATGCGGCTGGTCAAGCTGGTGCCGGACGAGCAGGGGGTACGCGAGGCGGAAGACAAGCTGACAGAGCAAGCCGCCGAGGCCGACAAGGCGGGCCAGCCAGTCAATGATTATGTCCGCGTAGAGCTTGAGGCCTTGGCTGGTACGAACCAGCGTCTGAAGCTGGTAGCGCAGCAGATTGTGGAGCACTTCGAGCAACGCCGTCAGGTGATCGAAGGCAAGGGCATGACGGTGTGCATGAGCCGGACAATCTGTATGGATCTATACGATGAGATCGTTGCTCTAAGGCCTGACTGGCATTCAGACGAGGACGATGCCGGTTTTATCAAGGTCATCATGACCGGGTCGCCTGCCGAGGGCGAACGGGTGATGCAGCACGCGCGCACCAAGCCACGGCGTGAGGCTCTGGCGCGGCGTTATAAGAATCCGGACGACGGCCTGCGAATGGTCATCGTGTGTGATATGTGGCTGACCGGCTTTGATTGCCCGCCCATGCACACCATGTATCTGGACAAGCCGCTGGCAGGGCACAACCTGATGCAGGCCATTGCCCGCGTGAACCGTGTGTTCGGCGAAAAGCCCGGTGGTGTGGTGGTGGATTTTCTGGGTATTGCCGATCAACTGCGCGACGCCGTGCAGACCTACACCCAGGCAGGTGGTGAAGGCAGTCCGGTGGAGGACATTCAGAACGAGGCGGTGCCCTTAATGCAGCGCCAGTTCGAGGCGCTGCGGGATTTCTTCAATGGCCTGGATTATAGCGGCTTTGTAGGCGGCGATGAGGCGGCGCAGATCCGTGCCGTGACCGCCGGTGCCGATTATATTTTCGAGCAGACCGACGGTAAGCAACGCTTCATGACCATGGTGGCGGGGCTCTCCAAGGCCTTTTCGTTGGCGGTGCCGCGCCCGGAAACCGAAGCCATCCGCGACGACCTCGCCTATTTTCAGAGCGTGCGCGCGGCCATCCGCAAGCGCCTGGCCGATGA
>NZ_AZQX01000254.1:0-7056 GCF_000568385.1 Halomonas sp. BC04 | reverse complement strand
GATGACCCATGACGCTGGATGAGCGTCGCCATGCGGCGGCTGATGCGTGTCAATCATACCGGCGAGGTGTGTGCCCAGGCGCTCTACCAGGGACAGGGGTGCACCGCCAAGCTGCCCGAGGTGCGTGAGCAGATGGAGCATTCGGCCCAGGAAGAGATCGATCACCTGGCCTGGTGCGACGAGCGCTTGCAGGAGCTGGGCGGCCGCACCAGCCTGCTCAATCCGCTGTTCTATGCCGCTTCCTTCGGGCTCGGCGCCGTGGCGGGAGCGGTGGGCGATCGCGTCAGCCTCGGCTTCGTGGCGGCGACCGAAGAGCAGGTGGGCAAACATCTGAACGAGCACCTGCAGACCCTGCCGCCGGGAGATCACCGCTCCCGGGCCGTGCTGCGCCAGATGGCCATCGACGAGGCGCACCATGCCCAGCTGGCGCTGGAAGCCGGCGGTGCCCGCTTCCCTGCGCCGGTGAAGTTCGGCATGTCGCTGATGTCGAAGGTGATGACCAAGAGCGTCTATCGGATCTGAGCGCCTGCCCGGCGACTGGCCGTGACGCTCCTGGCCATGGACAGAATGGCGTCTTCAGCCATCCACGATGGTATAGGAGTGGGTGATATCGACGCCGCCCTTGGCCAGCATGATCGAAGCGCTGCAGTACTTCTCGGCGGAGAGCTCCACGGCGCGCTTGACCTGGCTCTCCTTGAGGTCATGGCCCGCGACGGTGAAGTGGACATGGATTCTGGTGAAGACCGCGGGCACGGCGTCGGCGCGCTCGGCCTCGACCTGGGCCACGCAGTCGGTGACGGCGGCGCGTGACTTGTCGAGGATCTCCAGCACGTCGAAGGAGGCGCAGGCCCCCATGCCCATCAGCAGCATCTCCATCGGGCGCGGCCCGGTGTTGCGGCCGCCATGGTCGGGGGGGCCATCGATGACCACGCTGTGGCCGCTGCCGGATTCGGTCACGAACTGGCGACCGTCGGTCCATTTCACGCTGGCTTTCATGATTCGGGATTCCTTCTCGGATGTTGGGAAATGGCGGCTGTAACGCTCGAGGCTTCTCCGGCGCCTCTTGCCTTGGATGGATTGACTTACCTTGAGCGTAGTCGCTGGTCCAGTCGGGCGAGTCGTTCCGGAGTGCCCACATCGATCCAGGCGCCGTGATGATGGCTGCCGCCGATGCGGCCGGCGGCCATTGCCTGGCGCAGCAGCGGGGCCAGGGCGAAGGCGCCGGGCTCATTGTCGACCACCATGGCCGGTCGATGAGACTGATGCCGGCGAAGGTCAGCCGGGGTTCTCCCTGGTCGTGGACGCGCCCTTCGGGAGTCAGGTGGAAATCGCCTCGCGGATGATGCTCCGGGTTGTCGACCAGCACCAGGTGGGCGAGGTCGTCATCCAGGGCGGGCAGGCTGGCCGGGTCCAGGTCGCACCAGATGTCGCCGTTGACCAGCAGGAAGGGCGAGTCGCCCAGCAGCGGCAGTGCGCGGTGAATGCCGCCGCCGGTCTCGAGCGGGCTCTCCTCCCGGCTCCAGGCGATGGCGACGTCGAAAGCCGAGCCATCACCCAGGGCCTCGATGATCTGCTCGGCACGGTAGCTGACGTTGATCACCACCTCGTGGATGCCGGCCGCTGCCAGGCGCTCCAGGTGATGGACGATGAGCGGCTTGCCGGCCACCGGTAGCAGTGGCTTGGGGCAGTGGTCCGTGAGCGGCCGCATGCGTGTGCCGAGCCCGGCGGCCAGGATCATCGCCTTCATGGCCGGGCTCCGGGATCGATGCCCGAGGCCATGAGTCGCGCTTCCAGCAAGGGGCGGAAGGTGGTCGTGAGCCAGTCGCGAAACGCCTCGTGATCGGGCAGGCCTGCCAGACTCTCTTCCAGATGACCAAGGAAGTGGGGCAGACGTTCCAGGTAGCCCTCGCGTCCGTCGCGCAGTGTCAGGCGGCAGAAGATGCCCAACACCTTGAGCGCCCGCTGGGCCGCCATGGCCTGTGCCTGGTGCAGGAATGTCTCGGTCGTGGTGGTGCTGGGAAGTCGCCCGTCGGCGATCGCCTGCAGGCGGAAGGCCTCGATCCAGGCGGAGAAGCGCTCCGGCGGGAAACGGCAGTAGCGGCCGCGCAGCAGCGAGATCGGGTCGTAGCTGATGGGGCCGGCCACCGCGTCCTGGAAGTCGATCAGGTAGAGGCCATCCCGGTGGACCATCAGGTTCATGGCGTCGAAATCCCGGTGAACCGTGACCACCGGCTGGGCCAGGGCGGAATCGATCAGCGCCTCGCACAGCGTGTTCCAGCCGGGCGGTAGTTCCGTCACGCCAAGCCACTCGTCCAGGCACCACTCGGGGAAGAGTGCCAGCTCCCGGCTCAGCAGGGCGGCATCGTAGACCGGCAGGTCGTGGGGGCCGGCCCGGTTCTGCAGCTCATGGACCAGTGAGAGGGCACGGTCGTGCCAGGCCAGGGTGTCGGGCTCGGCATCGCCATGGAAGCGTACCTGAAGCGGCTCGTCGCCCAGGTCATCGAGTTCGATGAAACCCTCTTCCAGGTCGAGGGCATGCAGGCCAGGCACTGGCAGGCCAGCGGCTTGCCAGCGTCCGGCGATGATGGCGAAGGGGCGACTGTCCTCCTGTGGGGTGGGGGCATCCATCAGCATTCGCGTGGTACCGTCGGGCAGGCGCAGGCGGAAGTAGCGTCGAAAACTGGCGTCACCTGCGGCCAGCTGCAAGTCGCAGGCATCGGTGGGAAGGTGGTGGTTCTCTGCCGCCCAGCGGTGCAGGGCGTCGAATCGCTTGGCGGTGTCGGCCTGGGGCATGCGGGCTCCTCGCTGATGTCGGGCGGTGCCGGTTGACGCCCGTCGGGCACCGTCGCATGCTCGCTCAATCACATACGACAGGCTGGATACGGTCTGTATAATACCGATTCTCTCCCGCAAGGACATCGTGGATCATGGGCAAGGGACAAGCAGGGGCAGCGCTCGCTGGCCTGATCACATACGGCCTGACCTATGGCGCTCTGTCGGCGGCGGCGCTGGAGCCCCTGCCGGCCGCTCAGCTCGATTGGCATGCCTGGGGCGACGATCGCCCGGTGGGGGCGCTGTGCCGTGGGACCTATGTGATGCCCGAGTATCGCCTGCCAGCGGCAGACGACCCGCGGCAGGTGCGTACCGAATCCGACAGTGCCTACTATGGCGAAGGGGGAGAGACGATCCTGGGCGGTGAAGTCATCCTGCGGCGGGGCGATAGCCAGCTGGAATCGCCCCAGGTCAGTGTTCCCGCTTCGCGGGAGCAGGCGTTTGCCGAGGGGCCGCTGGCGTTACGCGACCAGAACCTGCTGGTACGGGGCCAGGCTGGCGAGGTCTCGCTGGTCAGCGATGCCGCCCATGTCGATTCGGCCCACTATGTCATCCACGACCAGCGCCTGCGCGGCAATGCGCTGCAGCTCGCGCGCCAGGAAGATGGTCGCTATCGCCTGACCACGGCAAACTTCACCACCTGCGACCCGGGCGACGAGATGTGGCGCCTGGTGACCGGCGACCTGGTGCTCGACCGCGAGACGGGCTTCGGCACCGCCCGCCACGCTCGCCTGGAGATGGGGCAGGTGCCGGTCTTCTACTGGCCCTGGGTCCGCTTTCCCATCGATGATCGTCGCCATACCGGCTTCCTGTGGCCGGAGGTCGGCGCCTCGGGTGGTGCCCTGGACTATGCCCAGCCGTTCTACTGGAATATCGCACCCAATCACGACGCCACCCTGACCCCGCGTTTGATCACTGACCGGGGCCTGCTGTTGGGGGGGGAGTACCGCTACCTCTTCCCCACTGATGCCGGCCAGATCGAAGGCGCCTTTCTTTCCAGCGACGGTGGTGGCTCCAGTGACGACCCCAACGCCGCCTCGCGACGCTTCGAGGGCGAGGATCGCTGGTATATCGACTATCGGCACTCCGGTTATTTCGACCAGCGCAACCGCTACGACCTTCGCTACGGTGGCGCCAGCGACGGCCGTTACTTCGACGACTATGGCAGCATATTTGGCGATGACCCTGACAACATGCACCGCCTGGCCCGTTTGCAGCATCGCGGCGACGTCTGGCAATTCGATGCCCGCGCCGAGGGGTTTCAGCGGCTGGACGATCCGCTGCGGGAACGTGACAAGCCGTTCTATCGACTGCCCAGCCTGACGGCCAATGCGCGCTTCTCCCAGGAGGGGGGCTTCTATCAACAGTGGCGCTCCAACCTCACCTATTTCTGGCGTGACGTGGACGAAGTGGCCATCCCGCGGGAACGGGAGGCGGCGGTAGGGAGCCGGCTTCACCTCTCCCCGGCAACGGGCTGGCGTTTCGACGAGAGCTGGGGCTACCTCGAGCCCAGGGTCGAGTGGCTCTATACCGCTTATGCCCTCGACTATGGTCAGCGCGATACCGATCGGGATACCTCGCTGCAACGGGCCGTGCCGGTGTCGTCGATCGAGGGTGGGCTGGTCTTCGAGCGGGAGCTGGAGCTCGGCGGACGCGACTACCGTCATACCCTCGAGCCGAGGCTCAATTACGCCTACGTGCCGGCCACGGATCAGCGCGAGTTCCCCGACTTCGATACCAGCGAGCGCGCCTTCTCCTGGAGCCAGCTCTGGTCGCCCCATCGATTCTCCGGCGCCGACCGGGTCGGCGACCTCAATCGGCTGTCGGTGGGCCTCGAGTCACGTCTGCTCGAGGATGCCGGAGGGCGTGAGCGCCTTTCGCTGGGTGTGGGCCAGGCGTTCTACTTCGATGATCGCAACATCGATCTCGATGGTGACCCCGACACATTGCCGCGGGAGTCGAACTTCGAGCGCTTCTATAATGCCACCCGTGATCGTTCCTCGCTGATCACTCGGCTCGATTGGCGGATCGACGATCACTGGCGCAGCCGCCTGGAGTGGATCTATGACGACAACCTGCAGCGTACCGAGCGGAGCTCGGCCTATCTGCAGTATCGAGCCGATGCCGGGCACGTATTGAACCTTGGCTATCGCTGGGAACTCCAAGGCTTCGACCCTTCGGTGGAGCGAGGCGATGACGACTTCCGCAACTTCGACCGTGAGGAGTTCGATCTGTCATTCGCCTGGAAGACATCGCCGCGGGTGGACCTGATCGGTCGGGCGCTGTACGACCATACCAACGATCGCTTTCTGGACCAGTTGGCGGGTGTGCAGTGGAACGACTGCTGCTATGGTCTGCAGCTGGTCTGGCGTCGATGGATCGATGACGGCGGTACCGCCCGGATCGATAATGACGTCACTGAGCGCGGGATGTTCCTGCGCTTCGTGCTGAAGGGGCTGGGTGGTGTCGGCGGCGACGCCGGCGACTATTTCGAACAGGCCGTGCCGGGTTATCGTGCCACCGCGTTTTGAGGTGGCCAAAGCAGGTTTTCTATCAGAGACACCATGAGAGGAAAGAACGTTATGCGCATCCCGCGAATCGCCACCCTGGGCGCGAGCCTGGCGCTGGCCCTGTGCTTCGGCGCCGTGTCGCTTACCGTCCAGGCCCAGAGTTTTCAGCCGGTGGAGCGTCAGTCGCTGGACCGCATCGTGGCAGTGGTGAATCAACACGCCATCATGGAAAGCGAGCTGACCGAGCGGGTGGAGCTGGTTCGTAGTCAGGTATCTGGCCAGGGACAGGGGTTGCCCCCCGAATCGATGCTGCGCGAGCAAGTGCTCGAGAACATCATCGTCGAGGAGATCCAGCTGCAGATGGCGAGGAGCGCCGGGCTCAGTGTCGACGACACCGAACTCAACCGACAGATGCGGGCCATTGCCGAGAGCAACGGCATGACGCTCGAGCAGTTCGCCGATGCCCTGGAGGCCGACGGCCTGACCATGGCCGCCGTGCGTGAGGAGATTCGCCGCGAGATGCTGATGCGCGAACTCCACCAGCGCCAGGTAGGCTCAAGGGTCAACGTCAGTGAGCGCGAAGTGGACCGTTTCATCGAGCAGCGGGGCGGTGGTATGAGCCGTGACCAGGCGCGTCAGATGGTCTTCCAGCAGAAGGCCGAAGAGGCCCTGGATGCCTGGATTCAGGAGATTCGTGCCGAGGCCTTCGTCGACAATCGCCTGTCCAACTCCCGCTGATGGCAGCGGCGGCCCAGACGCCTGTCCTGGCACTGACCACCGGAGAGCCTGCCGGTATCGGGCCCGAACTGGTGCTGCAACTGGCGGCTGGCCCGGCGTTGCCGGCACGGATCGTGGCGGTGGGGGATCCGCAGCTGCTGGCCGAGCGGGCTGCCATGGTGAAAGCCCGGGTCGAGCTGGTGACCCTGGCCATGGATGAACCGGTGCCGACGCCCAGGGCCGGCCTGCTGCCGGTGTGGCCGGTGGCGTTGCGGCAGCCGAGCCTGCCAGGCCGACTGGCGGTCGCCAATGCCGGCTATGTACTGGACACCCTGGACCTGGCGGTTCGGGCGTGCCTCGCGGGTGACGCTGCCGGTATGGTCACCGCCCCCCTGCACAAGGGGGTGATACTCGATGCCGGTCACTCAGGGTTCAGCGGCCATACCGAATACCTCCGCGACGCCTGCGGCGTTGATGAAGTGGTGATGCTCCTGGCCACCGACCTGGCGCTGCACGCCCGCGAAGCGAGCTGGCAGGGTGGGGCGGCCCTGCGGGTGGCGCTGGCCACCACCCACCTGCCGCTGAAGGATGTGGCCGGTGCCATCACCGATGCGCGCCTGACGCGTATCCTGCGTATCCTGCAGGCCGATCTCAGGCGCTGGTTCGGCGTGTCCGACCCTCGCATCGCCGTCTGTGGCCTCAACCCCCATGCCGGTGAAGGCGGCCACCTGGGTCGCGAGGAGATCGAGATCATCGTGCCCTGCCTCGAGCGACTGCGTGGCGAGGGCCTGCGCCTGGATGGACCACTGCCGGCCGATACCCTGTTCACACCGCGACACCTGGCGGGCGTGGATGCGGTATTGGCGATGTATCATGACCAGGGCCTGCCGGTGCTCAAGTATGCCGGGTTCGGTCGTGCCGCCAATATCACCCTGGGGCTGCCACTGGTGCGGACCTCGGTGGATCACGGCACGGCGCTGGACCTGGCCGGCCGCGG
>NZ_AZQX01000253.1:0-8310 GCF_000568385.1 Halomonas sp. BC04 | reverse complement strand
TCCAGCCGGCTGATAGAGGCACAGTGGCGTGGTGATAGTCCAGCCGGCTCCGGCGCTGACCAGGCGCAGCACCGCAAAGGTGTTGTCGAGATGGAGTCGGGCCGGTAGCTCCAGCTTGTTCAAGCGCAGATGGCGCTCGATGGCCTGGCCAATCAACGACTGCGGCGTATAGCGCACGAAGTCGAGCTGACGGGCGATCCAGCGCAGGTTGTCCAGGGGACCCGACCAGCCGAGCGGCACCACCAGCACGAAGGTTCGCGCAACAGGGCATGCCGCTCCAGGCCATCGTAGTTCTCGAGACGATCATCGGAGATGATGATGTCCACATGGCGAGTCAGCAGGGCGTGGCTGTGCATATGGGACAGCCCCGTGGTCAGGGTATAGTCCCGCGTATAGCGCCGGATCAGCTCGATCAGCGGCTGCCCCACGGCCGTGGCCATGGAATCGACCAGCGCCAGGCGCACCTGGTGAAGCTGCCCGAAGGCGCCCGACACCAGCTCACGACGGGTACTGCGCGCCTCCTCCAGCAAGCGCCGGGCACGGTCATAGAAGAAGCGACCCGCACTGGTCGGCTCCAGCGGCCGAGTGTTGCGCTTGAACAACGCCACCCCCATCCCCTCCTCGAGGTTGGCCAGGCTCTGGGACACCGACGACTGCTTGAGCCCCAGCCGCCGGGCGGCGGCACTCTGGCTGCCCTGCTCCAGGGTCTCGACGAAGATTTCCATGCTGCGCAGGTCGAACCCGAAGCCGCTTCGCATTGCTCCTCCTGACTCATCATATGACGACGAACTCGAAACCTGGACCGGTCCTGCTCAGTCGGATAGAAGCCGCTCCAATGCCGTACCGGGCATGGGCCGATGAAAGTGGAAGCCCTGGAATCGGCGACAGCCACGGTTCAGCAGGAAGTCCAGCTGCGCCGCGTTCTCGACGCCTTCGGCCACGACCTCGATGCCAAGATGCTGCGCCATGGCCAGTATCGTCTCGACGATGGCGGCGTCGTTGCTGTCGGAATCCAGGTCACTCACGAAGCTGCGGTCGATCTTCAATTCGTCCAGTGGCAGGCACTTGAGGTACGTCAGGGAGGAGAAGCCGGTACCAAAATCGTCGAGGGCAAGATTGACCCCCAGCCGCTTGAGCTGATGCATGCGCTCGACGGCATCACCGAGACCGTCGATCATGATGCTCTCGGTCAGCTCGATGGTCAGCCGCGACGGATCGACGCCATGAGTGCCCAGCACCCAGGTCACTCCTTCGACGAATCCAGGCTGGGTAAAGTGTCGCACGCTGATGTTGACCGACAGGCGAGGCAGCGTTTCGGCCGGCAGTCGAGTCAACAGCTCGCAGCAGTTGTCCAGCATCCAGGTCTCCAGCTCGACGATCAGGTCACTCTCCTCGGCGATGGCAATGAAGACCTCCGGTGAGATCCAGCCATGGACTGGATGCCGCCAGCGCATCAGCGCCTCTACGCCGAATATCCGCCCATCCTGGTCCAGTTGGGGCTGGTAATGAGCAAGGAGCTGGTCTTCGGTCAGTGCGCGGCGCAGGGCCTGCTCCATCTCCAGTCGCCAGGTGATCTGGGTCTGCATTGCCGGCTCATAGCCGCACACCTGGGCCCGGCCCTTGACCTTGGCCTGGTACATGGCGGTATCGGCATGCCGCAGTACATCGCCCACGTCATCGTCGACAGAAAGAGGAAAGAGGGTATAGCCGATACTCGGCGTGACGCTGATCCTATGCCCCTCGAGGTCATAGACCTTTCGCAGCGAGGTGAGAAGATCCCTCGCCATCTGCTCGGCCCTCACCAGCTCGGCCTGCCGGTCCCCCGACAGCGCCGGCACCAGCACCACGAATTCGTCGCCGCTGAGGCGAGCCGCCATGTCCCCGTCGCGCATGAAGACCAGCAACCGCTTGCTGAGCTGCCTGAGCAGCTCGTCACCGACGGCGTGACCCAGTGAGTCGTTGATCATCTTGAAACGGTCGAGGTCGAGGAACATCACCAGGCCCAGGCGACCGTCATCGCGGCGGTCCCGAATGGTGGAAGCCAGAGTCTCGATCAGCAGGCGGCGATTGGGCAGCTCTGTCAAAGGGTCGAAATAGGCCTGGCGATGAATGATCTCCTCGGCTCGCTTGCGCTCGGTGAAGTCCTCGATCAACGCCACACCGCCGACAATGTCGCCCTTCTCATTGCGCAGGGCGTTGTAGAAGGCGCGCAGCGGCGTCAGCTTGCCGCTGACAATGGCTCGATAGGTCCCTTCGTAATAGCCGGTTCCACTGACCAGCGCCTGGCTCACCGCGCTGGAAACCCGCTTGTCCTCCACTTGTTCCAGCAGGTTAAACCCCAGCAGGCGTTGCCGACTCGCCCCGAGAATATCCAGGCATTTCTCGTTGACGTCGACGACCCGCCCTTCCCGGTCGAAGTGCATCACCCCCAGGGGCGTGTGGCGGAAGATGGCACGATAGCGACCCTCGCTCTCACGCAGCTGGGTCTCCCGTGAGGTGACGGCCAGGCGCAGTGCAATATTGTCACTGATGATGCGGTAGAGCCGGCGGCTGACCGTCAACAGGAGCCCGAGGAACAGCACCACCATGGCTGAAAGCAGCCAGGCAAACGACGTCCCGTACAGCAGCAACTGGCCCAGCAAAGGCAGCATGGTGGGAAGGATGAAGATGGGAGCCACCCACCACACCGAGGATAGGGTGGTCATCCCTCCGGCAGTGACCCCAGCCAGCACGATGGCCAGGGCGGCAAGCTGACCGGGATGCTCCATGGTGAACATGATCAGTCCCGCAGCGCCCCACACGGTGCCGGCAATACCGGCCCCCCAGGCGAAACGGTACAGCCAACGCCGCTGACGACGACGGCTGGCGGAAAGGCGCTGGTAATACCAGGCGAGACCCAGGCGACTGCAGGAGACAAACACCAGCGCGGCCAACCACCCGACCAACAGTGTGGCGGGCAATAACGGCCACATCGCTGCAACCAGCAGGCACGCTCCCATTACGCTGGCCAGCACCGGCTGCCACAACCGCTCGTAGAGTAGATGAACCTGCTCCTGGACGAGCTGACGGCGTTGGGGGGAGACAGGCAGAGGTGCACCGAGGCTCTCGAGGCGCTCCTCCGAGGGAAGGACGGGCATGCGATGCTTCCGAATCGATAACTTTGTCGTGGCTCCTATCTTTACCGCATGCCGGCGGATATAGCGAGGGAGCCGCCCTCAACGCAAGGCGGCCGGAGGACTCCCTGTCGTATTCAAGGCCAGGAGTAGACACCACGATTCAGGCCATCCCGAATCGCCGAGATCACCTTGGCCCCGCGCAGCGTAGCCCCGCTGTAGCCATCGATATCGTCGACCATTCGCTCGGGCTCGTAGAGCCTGAACATGCGCGTGACGGGCTCGCCTTCCAGGCGCTCGGCGATCTGGCGATGCTGCACCATGACCGGATAGAGATCGTCGCCCTGCTCCAGTGCCAGGTAGTCCACCCCACGGTAGGCCAGGTAGCGATAGTTGACCGACTCGAAGTGGCCATCGCGCAGGTCGAAGGTGATGTTGACCTGGATGATCCCGCGGTCGGTAAAGACACCGCGGTAGTGGCCATCCAGGGGCATACCCAGCATGGCTCGGTGGAGGCGCTCGTCCTCGGCTGGCGAAAGGCGTGCCTCGGCGGTGTCGGTGTCATTGGCGATCTCGGACGTTTCCTCG
This sequence comes from Halomonas sp. BC04, assembly GCF_000568385.1. Classification (NCBI taxonomy): domain Bacteria; kingdom Pseudomonadati; phylum Pseudomonadota; class Gammaproteobacteria; order Oceanospirillales; family Halomonadaceae; genus Halomonas; species Halomonas sp. BC04. The sequence goes on along the minus strand of NZ_AZQX01000253.1, from coordinate 4,609 downwards.
ACGGCCTGGGACTCGACCGGCTCCCCGTCCTCGTCGACCAGACGCCCGACCAGGTACTCCTCGAGCATCCCCTCGGCCCTTGGGCTGTGCGGCACCCCGGGACGCTTATTGTCCCAACCTCGGTGGCCTCCTTGCCGCACCACTCGAGGATCACCTCCTCTTCGGTGGGGTGGTCGGGGATATAGTCGGTGACGTCGTAGACCCGGCCATGAATGGCCTTCCAGCAGCTATCGGCGCTGTCGTGCTCGGCCAGTTCGTCCAGCGTGATCATGTCGAGATCGTCGTCGGGACGCTCCTCATTCCCTGCCTGGGAAAGCGCACTGGCTGAGAGCAGGGTGAGGATACTGGCCAGGAAAGCGATAAAGGCGGTGTAGGCGATCTTGTTCATAGGAAATCGAAGACCTCGCTGTGTATGCGTGAGGCAGGAATGCCCTGGTCGGTCAGCAGTCGCTTCAGGTGGTCGTTCATCCCCGGGGGACCGCAGATATAGATTTCTCGTTCCGCGTAGTCGGGGCAGTGCTGGCGCAGAAAGGCTTCGTCCAGCCGTCCTCGCTCTCGGGAGTAATGCTGGGTGAAGCTGAAGGATTCATGAGCCTCGGCAATGCCCTCGAGTTCCTCCTGATAGTAGGCACGATCAGGACTATTGGCGAGATAGAAGAGGTGGACATGCCCCGTGAAGCTCCCCCCGAGGCCAGGTCACGGGCACCGCCGACGAAGGGCGTGATGCCGATGCCGCCGCCCAGCCAGAGCATGTCGCGCTTCGGGAAGCGGCGCCCGAAGAACTCCCCATAGGGCCCCTCCACCAGCACCCGGGTGCCCGGCGTCACCGACTGCAGGGCGCGGCTGGCATCACCCAGCTCCTTGATGCCGATGCGCAGCTGATTGTCGCTTGGACTCGATGCAATGGTGTAGGGATGCTCCTCGCGGCGGCCTGCTGCCAGGGTCTCGTCCAGCGGTGACAAGTAGACGAACTGCCCTGTCTCATGGCGCATGCGTCGCCCCTCGGGCTCCAGCACCAGCTCCACCACGCCCCGAGCCAGTCTGTCCACAGACGTGATCCGGTAAGGCAGCCGCGACAGCCGGGGGGAGAGAAGCTTGCGCCAGGCGATGGCACCGAGCCCGGCGATACCGAGCAGCCACCAGGGCCAGGTCTCACCGGCCAGCAGCAGGACATGCCAGAGCCCCAGCAGCACTGCCGCCGCCGAAACCAGGTGCAGGCGCTTCCAGCGCTGGTAATGCAGACGACCGAAAAACCCGAAAGTAGGCGCCAGGAAGATGACCATGGCCAGCCAGGCGAACCAGCCCAGCCAGATCGCACCATGGCTGACAGGAGGAAAGAGAGTTGCCACCGCGGCATCCAGCGAGGATGGCACCGCCGCCAGGGCCAGAGCCAATACATGCACCATGACCAGGATGAAGGCACCGAACCCCATCCAGTGGTGCATCTTCCAGAGCCGAACCAGCCCACCGAAAGGGCGATCGAAACCCGGCAGCCGCAGGCTGACCGCTGCTGCCAGCAGCATCATCGCCAGTCCCAGGATGCCGCTGACCTGTCCCACCCAGGAGAGCCAGGCCGCCGGTGGGCCGCCGATACCGCCCAGGCGCGGCAGCGCCACCAGAAGCGGCAGCAGAAGGAGGACAATTAACAACAGGTCGCCATAGCGAGGTCGGAGGGGCATTCAGGGCTCCATCATGAACAGACTTCTCTCAGTCTTGCTGACTATTTCCATTGCGCAACCCTGTCTGGCGCTAACGCACCGTTGTGTGACCCAAATCAACGCGTCATGCAGCGCGTCAACCACACTGAAGCCCAGGAAGGCCTCCCTGACGTCGATACGCATAACAACAACAAACCATATTCATAGACCGAGGAGCTTCCATGGCTAATAACAAGATGGGCCACAGGGTTTCGCCCTGGCTGGCGCTTGCACTCCCTGCCGCGCTGGCACTGACCTGGGCAACCCAGGGTAGCGGCGTGATCGAGAACGACCATGACCGCAACATCCACATTCCCGATGAGCTGATCATGCCCCTTCAGGTGCAGGTGGCCTACAACGATGATGAGGTCTACTTCCGCTATCGTTGGCCCGCCGAACAGGCCTATGTCTATCACGACATGCTGCGCTACGAGGATGGCGTCTGGCATCGCCATGGCGCCTCGCCCGTCGGTCCGGACCTGGACAACGCCTACGAGGACCGGGTCACCATGCTGGTGGACGATGGCAGCGTTCCCGAGTTCGGCCGCTATGGCGGCTACATCACCGTTGGCAGCGGCATGCGTTACTTCCCGGATGTGGCCGGTGCGGATGAAGTACGCGCTCACCCTCACCTCGGCGAGACCCTGGGCCGCAGCGATGTCCGCAAATACCTGCCGGCAACCCGGACGGACCAGAATGACTGGCGCAGTGTGGTGAATGAGGACCTGCTGAGCGCCCAGCGCGAGGCGGGCTACTTCCTGGACCTGTGGCACTGGCGTGCGGGACGCTCCAACCCCATCGGCATGGCCGACGACAACTGGGTCGGCGAATACCGCAACAGTGATGCCGGCAGAGGCGCCTTCACCACCAACTGGGATGGCGAAAACGCACGGCCCAACTGGATGTTCGATCCCGAAGCCGTGGATATTCACGCCTTGCGCTGGGAGGATGTCGCCGCGAACCACTACGACTTCGACGGCCTCTACTACCTGGCCGAGGACTTTGCCATCGAATTCGATCCCGACCACGACTGGCAGAACGGCGACGTGATTCCACGCCGTCTGCTGCGCCAGCCCGAAGGCTCGCGTGCGGCGATCCGGGTCCATGGCGATGCGCGCTGGGCCGACGGTCATTGGGACGTGACCCTGGTACGCGCCATGGATACCGGAAGCCCGCTGGATGACAAGACCTTCCGCGAACAGGGGCGCTACGACATCGGTATCGCGGTGCACCGGGACGCTACCGGCAGCCGCTGGCACTATGTCTCACTCCCCTTCTCGCTTGGCTTCGGTCGCGAAGCGGATATCCAGGCCCAGCGCCTCAACGGCAGCGAGCCCGACTGGTCCGGTGACTGGACCGACATCACCCTGCTCTACCCCGGCCAAGTCAACTGGCCGCTGCTGATCAGCGATGCCCATGCCGGCGCCAAGGATATCGCCGAAGGCACCTCGGTACGTGCCCGTCATAACGAGAAGCAGCTGGCCTACTACGGCATGGAGATGGAGTTCAACGGCCCCATCACCGCACGCTGGGGCCTGACGCTCTTCAGCGGACTGTTCCTCATGCTGGGCATGACTCTGGCCCTGCTGCCTGCCTTTCGCCCGAATCACAAGGGAGACCTCTAATGGCTGCCATGCATCATATGCTCGTGCACTTTCCACTGGCGTTCTGGCGCTCGCCATCCTGATGATCCTGCTCGGGGCCCTGGCCAAGGGGCGCCTCGCTGAGCTCAGCCGAGCTGCCCTACTTCCGGTACTGGCAATCAGTGTATTGGGGGGCGTAGTTGCCATTATCAGCGGATTCATGGTCTGGCCGATGCAGGCCAATATCACCAGCCGCTGGCCCGCAACCATATCCTGATGGCCTTCTGGTCGCTGGGGATCTTCACCATGCTCACCGTGCTGGTGTGGCAGGCGGGCGACGCCGCCTTCGAAGGGAGCCGTCGCTGGGCACTGGTGATCCTGGCCCTGGTCGGCGGCCTCCTGTTCGCCGCCGCCGGCACACTGGGCGGGCATATGCTCGGCGAGGCCACTCCCTGGTCCGCTGTCCTTGGCCTGCTCGGCTGGAACGTCTACACCACCTATTACACACCCTACTGGGCATTGTTGGTCCTGCTGCTGGTAGGCCTGGGAGGCATCTACCTCGGGTACCGTGCGCCAGGCCGCCTGAAGCCTGGTAAGGCTACGCTCGAATAAACGCTGAACCGAGTGGCTACCATCAAGGGCTCCAAACGGAGTCCTTTGGGTTACCTGATTACGCATGTTGATCAGCCCCTGTCAGGCGCCTATCGGCGCCAGTCGCGATGGAAACCAGCGCTCCAACAGCTGCTCTCTCCACCAACATTGCCTCGACGCTGTCGGAGGAAGCTTAGCGTGGAAGAATCCGGATTGCAGGCGAGCACAAGCCTGCCGGCGATCTTGCAGGCGCCTGCTGTGCCTTATGCGTAATCAAGTTTCGTTATGGATGCCCTATCCGCTCCCTGAATGCAGAAGACCCCGCTCATGGCGGGGCCTTCTGCATAGCGGAGAAGTGCCGGCTACTCGAAGCTGAATCGCGGTGCCGGTGCATCCGGCAGCAGCGCCGCGCAGGCACGCACCTTGTCGAGCAGCGCGTCGTGGCTCGGGGCGACGAGGTTGACGTGGGCGAGCTTGCGCCCGGGGCGCTCGCTCTTGTCGTAGCGATGCAGGTGGGCATCATGGATGGCCAGGATTGCCGCCGGGTCGCCTTCGCGGCCAATCACGTTGACCATGCAGGTGGGCATGCGCGCGGCGGTATCGCCCAGTGGCAGGCCCTGGATGGCACGCAGGTGATTCTCGAACTGGCTGGTTACAGCGCCGTCCATGCTCCAGTGCCCGGAGTTGTGCACGCGAGGTGCCATCTCGTTGGCCAGCAGTCGGCCATCACGGGTCTGG
>NZ_AZQX01000252.1:0-35362 GCF_000568385.1 Halomonas sp. BC04 | reverse complement strand
CTAGCTCGACTGGGTCTTCGCCTGCCTGCTTCCCGCGCCGCATCCAATGGAGGCCGAGCTCGGAAACCAAATAGAGGATGTATTGACCAGCGAAACCAGCAAGAAATCAGGTATTCCCTATACTTGTTTGACGTTAGCATAGTCAGGCATTGAAAACCTGACCTGCATCAAACCTGCTTGCTCAGGTCTAAATCCGATGGTTAATCGTGTTAAAAGCGTTAACCATGTGAGCCCCCTTTTCGCCTTGCCGCGGGGGTCACCCCGAGCCCTGGTGCACCTTCTCGCCTGCAAGGCAAGGTGTTAGGCTCGGGAAAGCTGTTTCCTTTTCTTGGGGTCATGGAGTCACCATGAATCACGCCGCACCCAGTCCCGTTCACGACTCGCTCATTACCCACCAGCGTCATCTGGAGACGGAGTATGCTTTCTGCATAGGGGACATCCCGACCACGATCCGGGTGCGCGTCTATCGCCAGCTGGATGGGAATCGTTTCAGCTGCGAGCAGAGCCATTACATCCAGACACCGCTGCAGGCCGAGCCGATCTATGAGAGTGCCGATGATCACGCCAGCGTCGATGCCTGCCTGACGACGATTACCGGTGATATGGCCGAGCAGTACCGCAAGGCCGAAGAGGCTGGTCACCAGCCGTCGGAGGACTGGTTGCTGCCCAGCAGGGACTACGAGTAAGCGCCACCCACTACCAATGACTGTCCGCCCACTCGCTGGGGCTGCACGGCTCGCTGACCTGTATCAAGGGCGTTCCGACGCTGTGTGGTTACAATGATAACCACCGTTTTCGTATCCATGAGGCGACCATGCGAATTGTCATCACTGCCCTGACTGTATCGCTGGCCCTATCGGTCATTGGCGCTACCGCGTCTGCTGAGCCAGCATTCGAGGCGGCGGACACCCCCATCCGGGAAAGCGCATTCCTTCACGGCGGCGACCCCGAACGCGGCGCCGAGATGGCCAAGCTGTGTACCAGCTGTCACGGTTACGAGGGGCGCAGCGTGACCTCCCGCTATCCCAGCATCGCCGGCATGGACGAGGCACGTTTCATCGAGGGGATGAAGGCATTGCGCGCCGGTGAGAAGGGACACCTGATGGCCAGCATGACCCGAGGCTTGAGCGACCAGGACTTCGCCGACCTGGCGGCCTATTACGCCAGTCTGGAGCCCTGAACCAGCGCAGCGCTGCCGCCCCGGGGTCGGCGAGTCACGCCCGGGGTGCTACCATCGGGAGCTTGTCACCCCCAGGAATACGGCCATGCCCCCGATCACTCTCGCCAGCCCGTGCCACGCTCCCTTCTGGCTGCTGCTTGCCAGCCTGCTTGCCGCACCGCTGGCCCATGCCACCAACTACAATACCAGCGATATCGAACCCCACGGCAACTGGCACTCCCTGACCCTGTCGCTGGGTGACGAACGCCATTTCCGCGCCCTGGAGCAGCACAGCTACAGCGACTCCATCCTCAGCCTGAACTACACCCCAGGGGTTTGCGACCTGCCCTGGCTCGAAGTGCGCGTCGAGCTCGGCGAGCATCAGGCCGAAAGCCGGGTAGCCAACCTGGTGCCCGGCGATCTGCGCGTCGACCACGAGACCATTCACAACGGCATGGCGGAGTTCGTCACCCAGCGGGGCGATAGCGGTTTCTATGTCAATTTCTATCTCGACGAACAGGCACTGCTGGTCGAGGAGATGCGCGCGGGCGAAACGCTCAGGCTGCGTCTTGATCGCGGAGAAGAGGACTACTGGTTCATGAACTTCGATCTGGACGGTGCCGACGCGGCCATCGAGCGAGCCGCATGGCTGTGCGAGGCGGCCAGCTGATGGCGACACTGCTGTTTCGCCTGGCCAATGTTTCCGAAGAGGAAACCTGGGAAGTGCGCCGCCTGTTCGACCAGCACGGCTTCGATACCTACGAGACCCACGCCGGCTTCTGGCGCCTGGGTGTGGACGCCATCTGGCTGCGTGACGACTCCCAACTGGACGCGGCGCGCGAGGTGCTGGCCCGCTACCAGGTCGAACGACAGGCCCGGGTGCAGCGGGAGCACGCGGACCAGGTCGAGCGAGGCCAGGCCCCCACCCTATGGCAGCGCCTTCGCCAGCACCCTATTCGGGTACTGCTGGTGGGCCTGGCCGTGGCGGCGATCCTGGCGCTGACGCTGGCGCCCTTCCTGGGTCTGATCGAGGCCTTCGGCAACTCCAACTGAGCTGCCATAGATCAGCATCGACAATCACCGTAAATCAGAAGCGGGTGGTGACATTCGCCCACAGCGTACGGCCCGGCTCGTTGACCCGGTCGGTCGCCAGCATTTCGGTGGTACCACGCTGGATATGCTCGGCGTAGGTGCGATCGAAGAGGTTGTCGACGCCCAGGGTGACGGTCGTATTCCCGAACAACTTACGGCCGCCATAAGCAGATACGGTGGCGAATCCAGGCGTCTCATCGATATCCAGGCTGTAGATGGTGCCCTGATCCTTGGCGATGCGGTCCTGGCGGGCCACGCCGCGCCACAGCACGCCGCCGAAGTAGGCATTCCGAGCATAGTCCAGCCCCAGGGTCGCCTCCAGCGGCGGCGTCTGGGCCAGGGGCAGGTTGTCGGTATCGTTGTTGCTTCGCACCCAGGCCAGGGTCGAGGTCATATCCCAACTGTCGGTGAGTCGCAGGCGCATATCGGCTTCCAGCCCATAGGTCTTGGCATCGACGTTGCGCACCTTGTCCTGCCCGCTCCGCTCATCGATGAGGATATAGTCATCATACCAGCCATAGAAGAGCGACAGGTTGGCACTCAGTCGGTCGTCATTCCAGCTGGCCCCGGTATCGAGCTGGGTCAGGGTCTCGGTGTTCAAGTCAAAGATCCAGCGACGCTCCCAGTGGTCCCCCGCTCGCTCGGCGCGGCCCACCCCGGCAAAGAGACTGAGGGGCTCGGGCTCCAGTGCGTACTCATAGCGGGCAAAGCCGCTCCACAGGGTCGAGCGCGACGTCTCACCCAGTTCGGCGTCACCATACAGGCCATCATCATCATTCAGTCCATTGAGCGACTCGGCCCTGGCGCGGTCGACACGCAGGCCCAGGGTGATCCAACCGCGCTCGGAGAGCTCCTGCTCCACCTCGGCAAAGACTCCATAGTCCGTGAACTCGGCGTTGCGGCCACGCTCCTTCTCACGGTAGTCCACACCCCCACGGTTGCTATGGCGGTTCTCGGCATAGTCCATTCCCACCACCATCTGGGTGGTGGGCGTCAGCTCCAGCTCGGCGGCCAGGCGCCCGCCGATGGTACGGCGATCCGGGTTGCCTAGCCTCAGTATCGGCTGCCCCTGGGGGTTGGTGGGCGGCGTCTTGAGGGTAAAGTTGTCCATCACGTGGTCGACATGGCTGTAGTAAACCTGGGCCTCCACCTCGCTGAGCCAGGCGGTGATGTTCTGACGGCTGGCGGTCAGGGTGTAGCCGGTGCGGTCGAACAAGGTACCGTCAAGGGGGCGCCCATCATCATAGGCCGCCTCGGCGTCGCTGCGATCATAGGCAACCTCGATGCGCGTGTCCGGGTCGGGGGTCCAGCCGACGATGGCGGTACCGCTCCAGCGGCTGTATTCAGAACGCACATCGTTGCCGTCCCCATCCTCGTAGTTATCCTGATCGGAGAGGGTGCCGATCAAGCGCACATAGCCATCCTGATTGCCGGCGGTCATATCACCCACCAGGTCGAAGCGGTCGTTGCTGCCCAGGGTGGTGCTGGCGAAGCCCTCCACGGTGGAATTGGTCAGCATCGGCTTGTCGCGCTCGAAGCGCACCACTCCCGCTGGGGCCACCCCGTAGCGTACGCTCTGAGGCCCTTGATGATCTCCACCCGGTCATAGGCCTGGGGGAAGATATAGGCGGTAGGCGGGTCCATGCGCCCCCCGCAGCCCCCGAGAATATTGGCGCCATCTGCAAGGATATTGAGGCGCGAGCCGCCCAGGCCGCGCAGCTCGGGATCGCCGCTGGTGCCGCCCTTGCGGCTGACGCTGAAGCCGGGGATCGACTTGAGGAAGGCGCCGCCATCGGCGGCAGGCAGCGGCAGCTGCGGCGTGCGGGCATCGGTGGAGACCGTATAAGGGTCGGTCATGGCCGGCGCGGTGATCACCATGGTCGACATGGCGGGCGAAGCGAGCGGCGCCTCATCCGCCGCCATGGCGACTTGCCAGGTAAAGAGGGAGACGGCAACCGCCAGGCTCTGGCGGAGAAATAGGGGTTGATGCAGCATGTCAGTATCTCGAAGTGGATAATGTAATGGCTGCCTTAACAGGCAAAATAGATGCCACTTATGAAGCAGACACTAGGAAACATCTCAACCTGCTGAAAAGTCGACCTTTTTAACCAAGAAATGTCAGCTGGACCAGCCAGTCGTCGCTTGCCCCCTCGTCGGACAAGCCAAATGACCGAGTCAACGAGGCAAATGCCCCATTGCCCGCGTCCATGAAGCCGGCTTCGGGGAAAAGACCAACTAAAAAAAACGGCCCCGAACGGGGCCGTGCAAGGACTTCTCTCTTACGAAACGGTATCTGTTATGTAGCAGATTCCATGCCAATGTTGGCCACCGCCGAAATGAATATGCATCTTCTTGATTTGAATCCCCTATCTCGGCAGTTTCCCGATAACGTCTGGCGACAGTCGCCTCCGCCTCTGAGTATGCTTGTGGCATCTGCCACGCTGGCCATGTCAGATGACACAGCATGGTGACATCTCACAAACGGTCGTCACGGCACATCAAGGGAGCTAGCCGACATGCCGGCTGAGTGGACCATTGCTTTTCTGCTGGGACTGCTCAGCAGCACGCACTGCTTGGGCATGTGCGGTGGAATCGCCGGCGCCTGACATTCAGCCTTTCCTCCGAGGTGCGAGCGAAGCCACGCAGCCTGGTGGCATTCAACTTGACCTACAACGCCGGGCGCATCAGCAGCTATCTGCTGGCCGGCGCCCTGGTCGCCGCCAGCGCCGGGGTCCTGAGCAGTGCCGTGGGCGCCACCAATCGCCCACTGATGGCGTTGCTGGGCGCGGCCTTCCTGGTCGCAGTGGGACTCTATATCGCCGGCTGGTTTCCGCGCTTCGCGCGTATCGAGGCAGTGGGTCGCCCACTGTGGCAGTATCTGGAGCCTCTGGGGCGCCGTCTACTGCCGGTGCACCGCCTCCATCAGGCCTACGGCTTCGGGTTGATATGGGGCTGGCTACCCTGCGGGCTGGTCTACTCGGCACTGGTCTACAGCCTGACTACGGAAGACGCCTGGCGCGGTGCACTGTTCATGCTGTTTTTCGGCCTAGGCACCATGCCGATGCTGTTCACCGTCGGCGTCATGGCCAGCAGCGCGGCGGCCAGGCTGCGTACACCGGCCGTACGTCGTCTTGCCGGGCTGATCATCATCGTGCTGGCCCCGGTGCCGCTGATGCTAACCCACTGGGGAGGGCCATGAAGGGAGATCGGATGAACAGGGTTACGGCAAACCACGATTCACGCTTCGAACTGGTCGGCGAATCCCCTGCGCTGCAGGCGGTAGTGCGCTCGGCACGCCTGGTGGCCGCAACCGACGCACCGTGCTGATTCTTGGCGAGAGTGGCACCGGCAAGGAGCTACTGGCACGCTTGGTGCATCAGAGCAGCCGCCGCGCGCAGGGCCCCTGGATCACCCTGAACTGCGCCGCGCTGCCCGAGGACCTGGTCGAATCCGAGCTGTTTGGCTACCAGCGTGGCGCCTTCACCGGCGCCCAGGCTGATACCCCTGGCCGGGTGCAGCAGGCCCACGGGGGCACCCTGTTTCTTGATGAAGTGGCGGAGTTGCCGCTGGCAGCCCAGGCCAAGCTACTGCGCTTTCTGGAGTATGGCGAGTGCCAGGCGTTGGGCGCCGGGCGCGTGGAGCGGGTCGACGTCCGCATCCTGGCCGCCACCCACCAGGACCTGCGCACCAAGGTTGCCGGAGGCACCTTCCGCGAGGACCTCTTCTATCGCCTGCATGTGATTCCTCTGGAGCTGCCGCCACTGCGAGAGCGCGATGGTGACCTATCGCTGCTGGCCAAGCGTTTCTGCAAAGAGCTGGCCAGCCGTCACGGGGTCGATCCGCCGTCGCTGAGCGAAGACCTGCTGCGCAGGCTGGCTACTCATGGCTGGCCTGGCAATGTCCGCGAACTACGCAATCTGATCGAGCGCTGTGTGGTGCTGCTGCACGGCCATCACATCGAAGCCCAGGACCTCCCCGATGATTGGCTCCAGGCAGCCGTTCCTCGTCAAGATGACACTCCCTGGCGGCTACCCGAAGGCGGCATGAGTCTGGAAACACTGGAAGGCCAACTGATCCGGCAGGCCCTTGACCAGGCCCAGGGCAACCGCTCCCTGGCAGCCCGGCTACTGGGGCTGAGCCGTGATACCTTCCTCTACCGTATGAAGAAGCACACCATCGCCTGAACAGGCCCTAGCGCCAGGACGCCGCCCTCACTGGGCGGCGTCCTGGCCTTAACAGTGTGCGTAGCCCGGATATCAGTACTCGATCGCCTCGCGCAGTTCATCCGGCAGGGTCAGCTCGACACCCTCAGGGAGCGTTTCGAGCTCTGTGGCGTACCAGCGCTGGCCAACATCGACACGACTGAACATCTGGAAAACGACCTTGTCGCCAGGCTCAAGGCTCGGCAGCGCCTCGCCTTCCGGCAGGTACAGATACATGCGCATGGCCATCATCACGCCGGGGATGGCCTCGTGAGCCATGGTGATACGCCCTTCGTCCTCATCGAAGCCCAGGAATATCCCGCGAACCTCATGGGAACCCGATGCCTCCTGTGACATCTCGTCATGGTGCCCATGACCGTGATGCTCCTGATCGGCCTGAACCGACACACTCATTACCGTGGCTGCCAGCAGCGCCAAGATCGCCTTGCTCTTCATGATTCTTCTTCCTCAAACAGGAAAGCCGCCCTTCGAGAGCGGCTGTTGAACGATGGAATCGCGTCTCGCCTGGGACTACTCAGCGAAACATCTGGGTATCGAGATACTCCACCGAGAGGTAGTCCTCGAAGGACCAGAGCCGCACGAAGCGTCCCCTTTCCCGGTCCTCGTTACCATCGCCACCCCAGACGGTCAGGCTGCTGGGCTCTTCCGGCATGCCTTCCTTGAGTTGCTCGAACCACCATTCGGCCATCTCCTCTTCCCAGGGCTTGCCGTAGCGTGCTTCGAGTTCCGCCTTGACGCTGTCGTAATCTTCCACATGGGGATGGAAGGCCACCACCAGGGCGAGCTTGTCTTGTCCCTCGGGAAAGACATAGCGCAGATCGGTTACCGGCTGACCCTCGGCTTGAAGCTCGCCGTCGATGATGACGTCATTGTCTTCGGTCTCCTGCACCGAGACGTTGACGACCTGATCCTGCTCCAGGCGCTCCAGCACCGCCTCGGAGGACATCCCGAAGTCGGCGCTGCCATAGCCGCTGGGGCTCTCCGATGCTGCCGCACTAGCGGCCATCGACAGCGCCAGTGTGGTCAGCAGTCCGCCGAACAGGGCGGCGGGTCGAGTGATTGTCGCCATGCGAACTCCTCAATGATCGGTGCATCACCGCACCGCTTGCTTGCAACGTGGGCTTACTTGTCCTTGCCCTCGGCTTCCTTCGCCTCCTTGCCATCCTCGGCGGCACCATCAGCTTCCACAACATGGATCACGCCTACCATGCCACGGTTTTCATGGGGACGGCAGATGTACTCGTAGGTGCCTGCTTCGTCGAAGGTCCGCTCCCAGGTCTCTTCCGGAAGCATGCGCAACGGTGAGCCGATATCCTCGTCCGGGAAGTAGACATCGTGAAAGGTGCGGCCCGCCTTGTTCTCCCAGCGCACCGTGGTGCCGACGGCGATTTCCAGTTCCTTGGGCTGGAATTCGTTGTCAACCATGGCGATCTCAACGACATCGCCTTCGTTTGCGGCGTTGTCCTGGTCCTTATCGTAGCCGGCCTGGGCCGCCCCGCTCAGTAGCAGGGCGGTGGTCAGGGCAGTGGCGCCAAGTGTCAGAAGTCGCTTGTTCATCGAAACTCCCTCCTTCTGAAATGCGCATCACCGGGTGATGCGCGTGGCATTGATTTCGACCATGTCGTCTTCGAAGTCACCGGGGATCTCGGCATCAAAGGTCAGGCCGAACTGCCAGGAGACATGGTGGAAGCGTGATGAGGCGTAGTCGTCATGCAGCGCCACGTTGAAGCTGTACTTGCCGTCGGTAGAGAGCGGCTTGTCGCCTTCCACACCGGTACGCAGGGCGCGGGTCAGATACGCGGTCCACACACCATCTTCCTCCTGCGCGGACATGACCACGGCATCGCTCTCTGAGAGGTGGCGCTGCTCGAGGATATAGCCACTCTCGGTCAGCTCGGCACCGCTCTTGAAGCGTGCCAAGTCCAGGTAGACACCACCGCCAAGCAGTTCCTCGATTTCCGCCTCGTCCTTGAGCTTGTCCCAGCCACCGCGAGCGGCGCCGCGACGGCCGCGAATCTCGATCTCGGTACGGCTCTCGGTGAGGTACTTGGTGACACCGTTCATCAGCTCGAGTCGCTCGGCCAGTTCGGTCTCGGCCAGGGCCTCGTCGTCCGGGGCATCCGGCATGTAGGTGGAGTCGTGGTGACAGCTCGCCCAGCACCCACCGCGGTCGGCCATGTCGACACGGTCGTCGGCGAAGCTCACGGTCAGCTTCATGGGGTTGTCCGGGTCCATGCGGCCGCCGTCGACGAAGGGCAGCGGAGCATGCTCACCGGCTTCCCACTGGAAGCGCATGAACAGGTAGTCGTCATCGAAGGAGGCCTGCACCGTCATCGGCACATGGCCACGCTTGTCGCCCAGGTCATAGGTTTCGAACTTCTCGGCATCAACCGCCATCTGCCCGATCTGCTCCTCTTCGCCGGCATGACACCAGATGCAGCGATCCCCGAAGCTGAAGGCGCGACCGCCGCCATGCTCGCTGCCGTCCTGGATCCACTCAATGGAAGCCTGACCGGGCAGGAACAGGGTCATGTCCAGCGCCGGCACGTCGTCCCAATCCAGCTAGCGGCAATGTCGCCTTCGGCGGCCACCGCCTCGCCCAGGTCCTCGGCCTCCAGCGGCATCGCAGGCTCGCCGCGCTCGGCCAGGTCCGTCTCTGGCTCCTCGTGCGCGAAGCGTGCCAGCCACACCTCGGACTCATCCCAGTCTTCCGGCAGCTCGTGGGCGATACCCTGGTGGCACTCGATACAGGTCTGCCCCTGTTCAAAGGCACGGGCATGCTCACGGGCGGCACGTGGCGCCTGCTCCTCAAGGTCCATCGCCGACCAGTCATGGCAGTTGCGACACTCGCGGGAGTCGGTACGCAGCATGGAACGCCAGACGTTCTCGGCCAGATGCAGGCGCTTGCCCTCGAACTTCTCCTTGGTGTTGATCGTTCCCAGCATCCAGTGCCACACCTCGCGGCTGGCCTCGATCTTGCGGATCATCTTCGGACCCCAGTCGTCGGGCACGTGACAATCCGAGCAGGTGGCGCCCACCCCGGTAGGGTTCTTGTAGTGGGGCCGGTCCTTGTACTCCTCGTAGACCCAGGTCATCTCGTGGCAGGCCGAACTACAGAACTTCATGCTGTTGGTGGCTTCCATCACGGTATTGAAACCGCCCCAGAACAAGATGCCGGCGACAAAGAAAATCATGGCGGCGCCAAGCGATGCCCCCATGATGGTTATCCTGCGCCAGTTGCGTAGACGCTCCCCCATGATCAATCTCCCGAAATTGTCATAACACGGTTCTTGCTGTAATCAGCCTGCCTGGCCGCCTGGCTGAGATGGTATTGTCCGGCCCCTTGCTCAGACGCTCCCCCCTGCATGGGATAAGAAACGACTGAAGAAGGGGCCGGAGCGCCCCGGGGGGCGCTCCGGCAGGTCGGCTTAGCTGCGCTGCCACTTGGACTTGCGGTTGTAGACGTTGAACTTGCCGGTCGGCGTGTTCAGGTTCTCGACCCGCCCAATCTCTTCCATGGTCTTGTCGTCATAGATCACGATGGCGCCATCATCCTGGTGACCGCGGCCACGGGCCCAGATGGAGACCCACACCTCGGTACCGGACTGGTCGTACTCGAAGTGCAGGGCCACGGCGTCATGCTCGATGGGACGATCGGCGACGTGGATCGGGGTCAGCTCGCGGGTCTCCTTGTTCATGACCATGACCCACTGGTGGACATCCGACTCCGGGTGCATCGACTGGTCGATCCAGACGTGCGGGGAATCCGGATGGCTGCGCAGGAAGAGCCCCGGGCCGTCGGTCTCGACGGTGCCGCAGATTTCCCAGGCGTGGTCCGGATTATTCTCCGGGTCGGTACCCCAGAAGGTCATGAGGCCCTGGCCCAGGTGAGTGGTACCGGCCACTGGACCACACTCCGGGTCGATCCAGTTGGCGCCCGGTCCCGGATGCGGGATCTCGCCGGTATTGAGCAGGCTGACGAGCTTGCGCTCTATGGTGTCGATGAACGCCATCTTGTTGCTGAAGTTGGCGGCGATCATGAAGTAGCGGCCGGTGGAATCGAAGAAGCCGTCATGCAGGTACTCGGCAGACGCGATTTGATCCATGCGCAGGTTGTCGATATCGCTGTAATCGACCTGCCAGACCTGCCCGGTCTCCTTGACGTTGACCAGGAAGGTCGGCGCATGGGGCGTGTCGTAGAGTGCCGCTACGCGGGCCTCGTGGACATACTCACCCTCGGTGTTGTAGCCGCGGGTAGAGACGACCTTGAGCGGCTCCATGGTCTCGGCGTCGGCGATCACGAAGTGCGGGGGCCAGTAGCCGCCGCCGATGACGTACTTGTCCTTCCACTCTCCGTACTTGGAAACCGCCACGTCGCGGGCGTCGATGCCGATGAATACCTCGGCGGTCACCTGGGGCGGATCCATCCACAGGTCGATCTTGGACAGACGGCCATCACGGCCCTGGACGTACCAGAAGCGACCGTCGGAGCTCGACTTGGCCACGTGCACGGCATAGCCGGTCTCGGCCTCGGTAACGAGTTCCTTGGTGTCACCATCGATGATGCCCATGGCGCCGCGGTCACGCAGGATGGTGACCATGAAGTTTTCCCAGTTGAGGTCATGCTGGGGCTCGTCCGGCCACTGGTCCTGCGGCACCACGATTTCCCAGGTGTCGCGGATGTCGGCAAGCGACATCTCCGGCGGCTCTTCCGGGGTCTGCTGGATGTACTTGGAGATCAGGGTGATCTCCTCCTCGTCCAGGATGCCGTCGAAGTTGTTCATCCCGCCCTCGGTACCCAGCGAGATGATGCTTTCCAGACGACGCTGGCCCATCTCCTGGGTGTCCTCGGGCAGCAGGCCCGGGCCGGTGGCGCCCTTGCGCAGGGTGCCGTGGCAGCCGGCGCAGCGCTGGAAGTAGATGGCGCTAGCCCGGTCCATCTCTTCCGCTGACATTTCCGGGGCCGCGGCGTGGGCGGTGCCCATCATGGCGGCCAGCGGGAAGCTGAGGGCGAAAATCCCCTTGCTCAATGCTCTCTTGTGCATAACGTGCCTCGCTTGGTTTCCCCTTCGGGTAGTACCTGGCGGGTGCCCCAGCCTGACCACTTTGTTGAATGCCAGTCGGTCATGGCCATCAGCCACCCTCCACCTGAATCAAGTAGAGCAGCTTTCACGCCCTCCTCACTTGACCACTGTCAATAGATGCATCCTGGAGTTGACTTATGTCACAAGAGACGCCAAGAAATTTGCCGAAAGGCCATCGACCCGAGTGAATCGGGCCGGCAATTCAGGTAGCGCTGAGGGAAGGTTTCGGCACTCAGCGACAGGTCTGGATCATCCCGGCAGCGGGAGCCTTGGCGCCCCCATTGAGTGCCGCCGGCGCCGCCGTCGGCTGGCCGCAGGCGTTGGCAAAGTCGCGCAGGGCCGCGACATCATCGATCTGTACGCAGTTGCGGTCGCAGCTGACGCCGACCTCCCGGAGGCGGGCCATGGCACGGGAAAAGCTCTCGGGCTTCATGCCCAGGCGACCGGCAATCAGCATCTTGTCGCAGGGCAGGCAGACGGTGGCCTGGCGCGCGTCGCAGGGGCAGAGCGAAACGATGAAGGCGGCCAGGCGCTGATAGGTGGGCTGGTTGGTCAGCTGATCGAGCTGACGCACCAGGTAGCGCAACAGACCCGACAGGTTGGCCAGCAAGTTGAGCGCCAGGCCGTGGTTCTGCTCCAGGGTGGTGAGGAAGTGATCGGCGGTGAACACCAGCAGCCGGGCATCCTCGGCCACCGCGGCGTGGACAGGAAACCCCAGCCGGTCGAACATCGCCGCCTCGGCGAAGGACTCGCCGCGGGTAAACAGCCCCACCATGCACTCGTTGCCGTCAGGACTCTCGCGAAACAGCTTGACCCAGCCATCCAGCACCACATAGAAGCGATCCGCCGGCTCGCCTTCGCTGAACAGCAGGGTGCCACGTCGATAGCTGCGCTCCACGGCGCCGCCGGTCAGCAGTGCCAGGGTCTCGTCTTCCAGACCCCGGAATAACGGCACCTGGCGAACGGCCTGCAGTGCTTCACGGCTCAATGTCGGCCTCATGACCACCTCCTCGAATATGGCTTCACGTTCAGCCTCCGCCGCGGACAGGGCCACCTGGGACAGATTGCCGCGAATGATGTCTGCCTCCGGGGAATCGCTCGGCAGGACGCCGAGCAACCGCTCCCAGTGCTGCCGCGCAGCGTCGAGGTCCGCCTCCTCGAACGCCAGGGAACCGGCCATCCAAAGCCCCTGGGCGTGATCGGGGTCGATGGAAAGCGCCCGTTCAATCAGCTGCCGGGGCTCCCCCTCCAGGCTGCCCTGACGCTCCGCCAACACATCCGCGTAGCGGGTCAACAAGTTCGGGTCACTGTCCCCGCCATGGGCCATCGCCTCGCGGAAAGCTCGCTCCGCGGCCGGAAGGTCGTCCATGAACACCAGGGTCCGTCCCAGCAGCACCCACCCCTCCAGGTCATCGGGGTTCTGCGCCAGCCGCCCCTGCAGCTCCTGGGCGAGCCTCTCGAACTGACGCTGCATCGCCTCATCGGAAGCCGGTGGGGGCTCCTGCATGCTGGCCAGCTCCCCCGGGGGCTGCTGCGTAGCAAAGACCTCATCGGCATAGCCAACGCCCAGATAGAGCCCCACGGCCATGAACGGCAGCAGGGCGACGCTGGCAAAGGCGGCAATACCGGCCATGCGGCTAGGCCCGCGGCCTTCATGGGCTGTTTCGCTATTCGCCGCATCCGGCTCGATACCGCCGCTGTCGAGCAGCTCCCGCTCAAGATCGGCCAGCGCGGTGTCGTATTGCTCTTGGGTCAGGGTGCCTGTCGCCAGGTCCTGGTCGAGCTCACGGACACGATCACGGTGCACCCTAAGGTTGATCGCCTGGCGTGTGTGGCCTGTCTCCTGGCGGGGCTCCCGCAGCAGTGGATAGACCACGAAGGCCAGTGCCATCACGCACAGCACCATGGCAAGAAGTAGAAACATTCCGTTCATCATCACCTCCGGCGATCAGTCGCCGCGACGCAGCCGCTGAAGCGTCTCACGCTCCTGCTGGGTGAATTCCGGGCGCTGCACCATGCGCTTGCGCCCCACGATCATTCGCCACCAGGCGAGCCCCCCGCCCAGCAACAGCAGGAAGGGACTGGCCCACAGCAGCGCGGTATTGGCCTGCAGGGGCGGCCGGTAACGCACGTAATCGCCGTAGCGCTGCACCATGAAATCGACGATGGCGTCGGCATCGTGGCCTGCCAGGGTCATGTCGTAGACCCGGCGGCGCATGTCGGCGGCAAGCTCGGCGTTGGACTCATGGATCGTCTCGCTCTGGCAGACGGTGCAACGCAGCTCGCGCACCAGTGTCTGGTACTGACGCTGCTGGGCCTCGGTCTCGAACGCGATCGGCTCGCCGATGGCCAGGGCCATGACAAGGCCGGCCGGCAACAGCCAGGCCATGAGGCAGAGCAACATGCCCCTCAGAAGGGGAATCAGGTGTCGTTTCATGACGTTGCGATCCTCTGCTGTCCGCCACGGGTGCCTTCAGTCCTTGCTTGCCCGGTGCCGTTCTGTTCCGCCCGAAGCTTTTCCGCTCTGAGTTTTTCCACCAGCGGCAGCACCTCATCGAGCAGCAGCTGGCGGTTGAGCGGTCCGATGCGCTTGTAGCGGATCACCCCCTCGGCATCGAGAACATAGGTTTCCGGCGTGGCATAGACGCCCCAGTCGATCCCGGCATCGCCGCGCGGGTCGTAGGCAATGGTCTGGTAGGGGTTGTCGCTGACGTTGAGATAGCGAAGTGCCGCATCGCGCTCGTCGCGATAGTTGAAGGCATGTATGGGTATCCCGCCGCGGGCCAGTTCCATCAGCAGCGGCTTCTCCGAGCGGCAGGTGCTGCACCAGGTCGCCCAGACGTTGACCAATGCCACTTCACCGATGAAGTCCTGCTCGGTCAGCATCCGGTTGGGGTCCTCCAGCGCCTCGAGCTGGAAGGCCGGGGCCGGCTGGCCCACCAGCGGTGACGGCAGGTCGCGAGAGTTCATGCCCAGGCCGAGGAACAGCAGCCCGAGCAGGGCCGATACGGCGATCAGCGGAATCAACAGGCGCAGGTTCATCAGCTGGTCACCTCCCGCGCCGGGCCGCTGCCCTGGGTGCCGGCACTGTGGCGCGTATCGACGGCGCGATTGCGTGCCAGCCGGTAGCGCCGGTCGCTGGCCGCCAGCAGCCCGCCCACGGCAAGCATGATGGCGCCGGACCACATCCAGAACATGTAGGGCTTGTAGTAGAGACGGAAGCTCCAGGCGTCGCCCACCAACCGCTCACCCAGGGAGACGTAGACATCGCGGGTTGCCGCACGGTGCAAGGATGCCTGGTGCATGGGGTTCTGGGGCTGGGTGTCGTAGTAGCGCCGCTGGGGGAGCAGGGTCGCCACCGGCCGACCGTCACGGGTCACATCGATCACCGCCTGGTCGGCATCCCAGTTGGGGCCGCGCACCATTTCCATGCGCTGCAGGGTGAAGTCGAAGCCGGCCGCCGAGGTGGTCTGGCCCGGCTCCATGCGCACGTCGCGCTCGACCTCGTAGGTGTTGACCATGGCGATGGCCACCACGATCAGCGCCAGCCCCACGTGGGCCAGGTGCATGCCCATGAAGCTGGGGCGCATCACCTTTCGCAGCCGCACGGCCAGCGGCTGGCGGCCGCTGCCCAACCGCTTGTGGATATCCAGCAGCGCGGTGAGGATGATCCAGCTGGCCAGCATCAGCGACAGGGCGGTCAGCGGCCGCCAGGCGCCCATGGTGAGGGGCCAGAGCCCCCCGGCGATGACGCTCACCAGCAGTGCCCAGCGCAGCTGACGGAAGGTGTCGCTGGGGTTGGCCTGCTTCCACATCACTGCCGGGCCGAGGCCGATCAGGAACAGTAGCGGCAGCATCAGCGGGGCGAAGACGGTATCGAAGTAGGGAGGGCCCACCGAGATCTTGCCCAGGCCGAAGGCGTCCAGCGCCAGCGGATAGAGGGTGCCGATGAACACCGCGGCACAGGCCACTGCCAGCAACACGTTGTTGGCCATCATCAGCGACTCGCGGGAATACCAGGCGAAGGAGCCGCCAAGCCCGACCTTGGGGGCCCGCCAGGCGTAGACGGTCAGCGAGCCCAGCAGGGTCAGTGCCAGCATGCCCAGGATGAACACGCCGCGCTCCGGGTCGGTGGCGAAGGCATGGACCGAGGTGATGACGCCCGAGCGCACGATGAAGCGCCCAGCACGGTCAGGGCAAAGGTGAGGATGGCCAGCATCAGCGTCCAGACCTTGAAGCCGCCGCGCTTCTCCGTCACCGCCAGGGAATGGATCAGGGCGGTGGCGGTCAGCCAGGGCAGGAAGGAGGCGTTCTCGACGGGGTCCCAGAACCACCAGCCGCCCCAGCCCAGCTCGTAGTAGGCCCACCAGCTGCCGATGGCGATCCCCAGGGTGAGGAAGACCCAGGCGACGGTGGTCCAGGGCCGCGACCAGCGTGCCCAGGCGGCATCGAGCCGGCCGCCCAGCAGTGCCGCCATGGCGAAGGCGAAGACCACCGCCGTGCCCACATAGCCCATGTAGAGCAGCGGCGGATGCAGGATCATACCCGGGTCCTGCAGCAACGGATTCATTCCGCGTCCGTCCATGGCCCCCGGGACGATGCGCTCGAAGGGGTTGGAGGTGAACACGGTGAAGGCGAGGAAGCCCACCGACACCATGCCGAGCACGGCCAGAACCCGCGCCAGCATCTCCCTGGGCAGCGTCCGGCTGAAGATCGCCACGGCAACACCCCAGGCCGCCAGCAGCCAGACCCACAGCAGCAGCGAGCCCTCGTGGCCGCCCCAGACGGCCGTGACCTTGTAGATCGTCGGCTGGCTGAGGCTGGAGTGGCTGGCCACATAGCGCACCGAGAAGTCGCTCACCACGAAGGCCCATATCAGCACCGCCAGGGAGAGCGACAGGAAGACGAACTGGCCGGTGGCCAGGAAGCGTCCCGTACGCATCAGGCGGGCATTGTCGCTATAGGTGCCCAGCAGGGGCAGTACGCTCTGGATCACCGCCAGGCATAGCGCCAGTATGAGTGCAAAGTTTCCGAGTTCCGCCACCATGGATTGGCTACCTCCTGCCTATCCCCGGCTCGGAGAGGATCACCCTGTCAGCCGGTCACGATCTGGATATTGGTGGGCGAGGCATCGCGGCTTGAAAGACATCAGCGGAAGGTGCCCCGACCTGCATGACTGAATGGTCCGGCGATCGGCGCATAAAAGCCATACCGAATACTTCTTTACTCCGGTCACTTGTGATCCACGTCAAACAATCCAGCGTGGCGGGATGTCGCGCCGCGGCCTCACGCATCGAAAGCCTGACAGCAGGGCCCCGCAGACCGTAAGCTAGGCACACAGACAACGCCCCTTCGTTCCACGAACAGGAGTCCCCAGTGCTGAAACGAACCCTGTTGAGCCTTCTCGTCGCCGGCACCCTGCCGCTGGCCGCCCAGGCCGACGCGACCAACGCCGACGTCATCCTGCATACCAACCACGGCGAGATCGCCATCGAGCTGTTCCAGGAGCAGGCCCCCGAAAGCGTCAACAACTTCCTGACCTACCTCCAGGACGGCCACTACGACGGCACCATCTTCCACCGCGTGATCGACGGCTTCATGATCCAGGGCGGCGGCTTCGACGAGGATTTCCGCCAGAAATCCACCCGGGATCCGATCACCAACGAGGCCGACAATGGCCTGAAGAATGAGCGAGGCACACTGGCCATGGCCCGTACCGGCGCCCCCCATTCAGCCACCGCCCAGTTCTTCATCAACGTCTCCGACAATGCCTTTCTCGATCACCAGGGCACACACTCCGCCCAGGCCTGGGGCTATGCGGTGTTCGGCCAGGTAGTGGACGGCATGGCCGTGGTGGATGCCATCCGCGCGGTGCCCACCACCACCCGTGGGCCCTTCCAGGACGTGCCCGCCGAGCCGGTGATCATCGAGCGCGCCGAGCTGCGCTAGCCGCGAAGCGATTGCCAGGCTGGAAACGACGTCGCCCCGTCACCTTGCGGTGACGGGGCGACGTCGTTGGATAGAATCGCTGTCGGAGCGCTCGGTTCGGCGCCCCGAGTCCCCATCGCGACTGGCGCCGTCAGGCGCCTCGGCGGAGGGCGAAGGGTTGATTGTCGTCGCGAATACCGTCAACACCGCCGGGAGGCCTGCGGCCTCCAGTCGCCGATGCGTCGGACCGGAGCTGAAACTACTCCTACAGCCGCGTGGCAACGCTGGTGGAGAAAATCGCTAAGGGAGGACGATTTATCTGATTGACCCGATGGCTGATCAAGGTGAGTAATCAGGTAAACCGCTTGCGAAACGCATGCAATACCAGCACCGCGGTTGCCGCACCCAGGGTGTTGGCGAGGATATCCCACCAGTCCCCACCGCTGCGTCCGGGTACCGGTATCTGCAGGTATTCGATGAAGATGCCATAGAACACCGCCGTGGCGAAGGCCCAGGGCAGCCGCACCCCCGCCAGCGCCACCAGTCCCGCCAGTCCGCCATAGCCGACGAAATGATTGAACTTGTCCCAGGGCAGCGTCTCGGGCATCTCGCTACCCGGGGTCAGGCTTCCGACGGCGATGATAATGGCCGCCAGAATGGCCAGCACCGCCCACAGGCGGTGCCGGTCATGCCAGGTTTGCAGCGTGCTTTTGTCAGGCATTCTGGTACTGGATGGCCCGGTGGTACTGGGGACTCAGCTCGTTCAGCGCGTCCATGAAGGCGGTGACGTTGTCCGGATCGGTGAACTGACTGATGCCGTGGCCCAGGTTGAAGATATGCCCCGGCCCGTGCCCGTAGCTGTCGAGAATCCGCCCCACTTCGGCACGAATGGCGGCCGGGCGGGCGAACAGCACGTTGGGGTCCAGGTTGCCCTGCAGCGCCACCTTGTGACCGACCCGGGAGCGGGCATCGGAAAGCTCGGTGGTCCAATCGATGCCCAGGGCATCCGGGCCCGCCAGGGCGATGTCCTCGAGCCACTGGCCCCCGTTCTTGGTGAACAGGATCACCGGCACGCGCCGGCCCTCGTGCTCGCGGATCAGGCCGGCGACGATCTGCTCCATGTAGCGCAGCGAGAACTCCAGATAGGCCGGCGTGGAGAGAACGCCACCCCAGGTGTCGAAGATCTGCACCGCCTGGGCGCCGGCCCGGATCTGGGCATTCAGGTAGTCGGTGACCGAATGCGCCAGGGTATCGAGCAGCTGATGCATGGCGTCGGGGTTGTCATAGAGCATGGTCTTCACGTGACGGAAGTCCTTGCTCGAGCTGCCCTCGACCATATAGGTGGCCAGCGTCCAGGGGCTGCCGGAGAAGCCGATCAGCGGCACGCGGCCGTTCAGCTCGCGGCGAATGGTCGATACGGCTCGCATCACGTAGTCCAGGTCGCGTTCGGCATCCGGTGCCTTCAGCGCTTCCACGTCGGCCACGGTACGCACCGGCTTGCGGAATTTCGGCCCCTCGCCGGTCTCGAAGTAGAGCCCCAGCCCCATGGCATCGGGAATGGTGAGGATATCCGAGAACAAGATGGCGGCATCCAGCGGATAACGCTCCAGCGGCTGCAGCGTCACCTCGCAGGCCAGGTCTTGATTGCGACACAGGTCCATGAAGTCGCCGGCCACGGCTCGGGTGGCGCGATATTCCGGCAGGTAGCGGCCGGCCTGGCGCATCATCCATACCGGCGTGCGGTCTACCGGCTGACGCGACAGGGCGCGCAGAAAACGATCGTTCTTGAGTTCCATGCAGGCAGTCATCCACAGGAAATGTCGGGCTATTGTAGCGCATGATTTTGCACAGGGCTTGACCGAGGCCAAGGGAAAGAGTGAACGCCGCTCGACACACCGCACAATCGTGAGCCCCGACGGCGTTCCTGTTAGAATAGCGGATTCACTTCCGGCATCGCCGTGGTCTTTCACCGAGGTACCCCGTGACGATTCGATTCATCGCCGCCTCCCGGCTACCCACTCCCTGGGCCACCTTCACCATGCATGGCTTCGAGGACGATGCCACCGGCAAGGATCACATCGCCCTGACCCTGGGCGACGTGGCCGATGGCAAGCCTGTGCTGGGGCGGGTTCACTCCGAATGCCTGACCGGGGACGCGCTGTTCTCGATGCGCTGCGACTGCGGCTATCAGCTGCAGGAGGCGCTCAAGCGCATCGCCGACGAGGGGCGCGGCGTGCTCTTCTACCTGCGCCAGGAGGGGCGAGGCATCGGCCTGCTCAACAAGATCCGCGCCTATCACCTGCAGGACCAGGGTGCCGACACCGTGGAAGCCAACGAGCAGCTGGGCTTCGGTGCCGACATGCGCCGCTACGATCTCTGCGTGCCGATGCTCGACCACCTGGGCATCCACGGCCTGCGGCTGATGACCAATAACCCGCGCAAGGTCGATGCCCTGACCCAGGCCGGTGTCACCATCATGGAACGAGTGCCCCTCACCACCGGT
Source organism: Halomonas sp. BC04 (assembly GCF_000568385.1). Lineage (NCBI taxonomy): Bacteria > Pseudomonadati > Pseudomonadota > Gammaproteobacteria > Oceanospirillales > Halomonadaceae > Halomonas > Halomonas sp. BC04. Next base: position 15,373 of record NZ_AZQX01000252.1, on the reverse strand, counting down.
CTCAATCCCCATAACGAGCACTACCTTTCCACCAAGGCTGGCAAGCTCGGCCACATGATGGCATTGGGGGACTTCACCCAGGCTGACGACGTGGATATCGAACGCAAGCCCTGAGCCGCATCACGGCATCGGGGCCCCCTCTGAGAGAAAGCCATGCCGCAGAGCCAGCATCACCACAGTGTCATCGAGGAGCTGCTAAACAGCATCAGTCACGGTGTTGGCGCCATCCTGAGCCTCGCCGGGGTCGTAGTCTTGATCGTGCTGGCCAGTCTCGCCGCCCATGTCGACCCCTGGAAGATCGCCGGCATCACGCTTTACGGCGTCAGTCTGGTGCTGCTCTACACCGCCTCAACCCTCTATCACGGCATCAAGCACCCCCGGCTCAAGCGCTTGCTCCAGCATCTGGACCACTGTGCCATCTACCTGCTCATCGCCGGGACCTATACCCCCTTCCTGCTGGTCAACATGCGCGGCCCCACCGGCTGGACGCTGTTTGCCATCGTCTGGTCCCTGGCGCTGTTCGGCATCGCCTGCAAGCTGATCTGGCCCCATCGCTTCACCGTAATGCGGGTCGCCATCTACCTGATCATGGGCTGGCTGATTGTCTTCGCCAGCGGCGAGATGGCATCAAGCCTGCCGACCAGCGGCATCGCCCTGCTCGCCGCCGGCGGCATCACCTATACCCTGGGCGTCATCTTCTTTGCCATCAGCGCGATACCGTACAATCATGCCATCTGGCACCTGTTCGTCCTCGGCGGCAGCACCTGCCACTACTTTGCGGTGTATGCCGCGGTGCTGCCCCACGGGGTCTGACGGGAGAACACCAAGCGCCGCAAGGCTCAGCCTCGCTCGGCCGCCGGCTTCTCGCGCTCGATGGCCCTGGCCAGCGCGGGACGCGCCATGCAGCGCCGGCGATAGTCGTTGAGCGAGTCCGGCAGGCGATGCTTGAACTGCACGGCCCAGCTCAGGGTATGCGCCAGCAGCAGATCCGCCAGGGTGAACCCCGCCCCGACCAGCCAGCCCTCACCGTCAAAGCGCCGCTGCAAGGCGCCCAGCGCCCGCTGGAACTCCCATGCTGCGGTGGGCAGTATCGCCGGCACCCGCTGCTCCCGGGGCAGGGCGAACTTGTGCTTGGCCTGGGTCCACAGCGGCTGCTCCAGCTCGCTGACCACGAAACTCATCCACTGGTCGACCAGGGCCCGGCCCTCGATTGACGCCGGCAGCAGGCTGCCCGGTTCGCCATAGCGCTCGGCCAGGTAGCGGCAGATGGCCGTCGATTCGAACAGCGTCAGCTCATCGTCCTCAAGCACCGGCACCTTGCCGTCGGGGTGGCGCGCCAGGTGCGCCTCGCCCTGCCCCTCGGCGGCCAGCATGTCGACGGAATGGTACTCATACTCGACCCCCAGCTCCTCCAGGGTCCAGGCGGCCCGCAGCGAGCGGGAGTTGGGAAAGCCATACAGCGTGATCATTGGGTCACTCCTTCGACGTGACAAGGGTGGCAACAAGCCGTTTCTGACGCCTCAACAGCATACCGGACAGAGGAAAACCGTACGCTACCCGGCCGGCGCGCCCTGACACCGCAGCCGCTCCAGCCGAGCATAGAGGTACTCGGTGAAGAAGCCGTGCATCAAAAAGCGCTGGCTCAGGTTCCAGGGGCCGACCAGGTAGTGGGGGTATTTGTTGTAGGCCATCTCGGCCAGGGTCGGGTCGCCGATCAGTTGGCCGATGCGGATGGCGATCGACTGGTCGAGGTTGAAGCCGTTGATGGCGTCGCGGTACTCCTCGCGGGTCAGCAGCAGGCAGAACAGGCACATGAACAGCGCGTGGGCGCTCTCGAAGTCCAGCACCTGGGTGCGTCGGCGCGCCGTTTCGAAGGCGCCCTTTTCCAGCGGCCGCCAGTGCTGCCAACTGATGGCATCCGGCGCCAGCGGCGTGGAGCGCTGCCGCCAATGGCCCATCTCCTCGATCACCCGGAACAGCTCCTGGTCGTGCTTGACGAAGCTGGCATCGAGCATGTCGTCGATGCGCCGCGGGTAGAGCGCCAGGGGTTCGACCGTCACCTCAGGGCTATTGTCGATGAGGAAGTTGAGGATATTGGACTCGGTGGCGAAGTGACGCAGGATCAGCTGGTTGGCGCTGGGGCTGACGAAGTGGGTGCAGAACCAGCAGATCATTCGCTGCAGCAGGCCGTGGGCGCGGAACTGCGGCAGCGGCAGTCGCTTCACGAACCAGATCAGGTGCAGCAGGATCGCCAGCACGAACTGCAGCAGCGGGCGCAGCGACCAGCGCGTGGGGCGCTCGATGTCATCCAGCCACAGCCGCACCGCCTCGGTCTCGATGGGCAGGGAGTCGTCGAACTCGAGGGCACGCAGGAAGGGGCTGCGGGGCCTCGGCCTGGCATCAGCCATGGTCGACCTCCTCCAGCTGCAGGGCATAGAGCCGCGCCACCACCCGCGCGGTGCGCAGGATCGAGTGCAGCGCCTCCGGCGTGCGGCACACCCGGTCGATCAGCGAGTAGAGCTTGTCCAGGTGGGCGTCGTCGTTCTCGCCGTGATAGCGCATGAAGCAGGTATAGCGGCCATCGCCATCGGTGGCCTCGTCGATGCGCCGGGCCCAGTCGCCGGCCATCTTCTGCCCCAACCCTTCGATGATCCACATGGCGCCGATCAGGTCCACCGGATTGGACTGGGTGGCGCGGTACATCATGAAGGCGTGCAGTGCTTCGCTGCCGGCATTGCGCTGCCCCTCGCGGATCTCATTCAGCTCGCCCCCCGCCGCGACAAAGTCCGCCTCCAGCATCTCGTAATCGCGATGTTCCTCCTTGGCATGGCCGATCACTTCCGAGCGCACGTCAACGTAGTCCCGCTCGAAGCTAGAGGCGCCGCGGGTGATCCAGCGCGCCCCTTCGATCACCTGCTGGCGCAGATGCAACAGCAGGTTGCGGTAATCCTCGCGGGTGAAGTTACCGCGCTCCAGGCGCTGGATGACCGGCACCCGGCCCAGCTGGCGCTCAAAATCGAACCAGATGCGCATCAACCCTTGCAGGCACTCCTGGCCCAGTTGGGTGGTGACCTTGCTTTCCATGGTTACTCCTCCACGACCGTGAGCTGCATGTAGACGTTATTGAAGCGGCCGCTTTCCGGCACCATGCAGAGGATGGTGTCGCCGGCCTGGTACTGCTGGGTACGACGGAACTCGTCGAGCATGATGAACAACGAGGCGCAGCCGGTATTACCGCGGGTATAGAGGTTGGTGTACCACTTCTCTTCGGCAATGGCGGCACCGGCCTGGGTCAACATGTCGAAGATCCTGCCGCGGAAATAGTGCGACGAATAATGGCAGAGCACATGGTCGATCTTGCCCACCTCGACCCGCCGCTCGTCGATCAGGCGCAGCAGCCCATCCACCCCGAGCTTGACGATATTGTCGAGCAGGCGAACGTCCTGGCGGATCAGCAGAGCCCCGGCGGCCTCCGCCTCGGCATAGGTGGCAAAGTCCTGCCAGCTCCTCTCATCGCCCCCCGCCGCCCGGCCGACGCTCATGCAAACCGGGTAGGCGTCGGCATGAGAGAAGCCGCGAATCCAGTCGATGCGAAAACAGCGTCGCCGCGGCACATTTTCCAGCAGCAGCGCCCCGGCGCCGTCCGACAGCATCCAGCGCAGGAACTCGGCGTTGAAATCGATCTCCCGGTCGACCGCCTCGTAGCGGCTGGCCTTGAACAGCCTTGAGGCCAGCTCGCTGGCGATTACCAGCGCATTGTCGTGCTCGCCGGCCTTCAGCCCGGTGTACGCCGCCTTGAGCGCCATCATGCTGCTGGAGCAGATGCCGTGGCTGCTGTGCAGCTCCACGCCGCCCATGCCCAGCTCCGCCTGGACCATGCTGCCGAAGCCCGGCAGCACCAGATCGCCCTGGCTGGTGGCCACGCTGAGCATATCGAGCCGTGATTTCCCCAGGTAACTCTCATCGAGGCAGACCTGACCCGCCCGCGCGGCCATTTCGCCGTTGCTGATCAGGGTGTTGTGGTCGGCATCGATGGCGTAGTGTCGCTGCCGTATGCCGTTGGACTGCAGGATCCGGCGCTTCAAGCGACTCGGCTTGCCGTTGACCAGGCCGAGCACCGCCTCGATCCGCTCGTTGTCGACGGGCTCCCCCGGCAGGTGGTGGCCGGTACTGGTGATGTAGACGCTCATGCAGGCTCTCCCCTGTGCTTCAGGTAGTGGCGCAGGCAGCGCAGATTCTCTTCCAGGTAGGGAAGCACGCACAGCAGCCCCATGAAGGTCAGGTAATAGGGCAGGTAGCGCTCTCCGCCGTGGGGCACGTCCACCGGCACCAGCCGCATCTGGCCCTGCCAGTTGAAGGAGACCAGATCCAGCACCACCGGCCAGTTGATCACCAGGATCATCGCCAGCATGTAGAGCGGCAGGCTGCCCAGGTAGGTATGGGCATGCATTTCCCAGATGCTGATGTGCCGGCGCGGCGCGGCGAAGTGAACGTCCCAGTGGGCCACGGCCTCATGCAGCACCCAGGCCAGCAGGCAGAGCAGCAGCACCAGGACATTGATACGGTAGAGCAGGCAGATGATGATGGGGATACCCACCTGGATACCCATTGCCGAGTGCATCAGGCTCTCCTTCAGACCCGAAGTCTCCTCGATTCGCGTGGCCCGGTGACAGCACCAGTCGACGAAGCCGGCGATCCCCCATAGCGGCAGGAAGACGTACAGCAGGACATGGATCAGCAGCGTGTGAGTCTCCATGGCATTTCCTCGGTTTCAGTGCGCTTCACGACCTTCTTGCATGGCGCGGATGTTTCATGGATGATGTTAGGAAACACTGTTCGATAACTAATATCCACCAGCCGCAAGCCATTTGCAAGCGCCAATCGAATGGAAACGAGACGTCATGAAACAGGCAACGCAGAAGCTGGACTCGTCCACGGGCAATGACGGTGAACCCCAGGCAGCCCGTGACCGCTACCCCGACGCCCTGCGCGCCGGCGCCCTGCTGGTAGTGGTCTTCGGGCACTGGATCGCCACCCTGCCCCGGCTCGAGGACGGCTGATGACCACCACCGATCACCTGCTGATGGTCTGGACTGGGGCCGGCGTGCTCACCTGGGTATTGCAGGTAGTTCCGCTGTTCGTGTTCGTCTCCGCGGCGGTGAGCGCCGACGGCGCCCAGCGCCGGCTGGAACAGGGCCACCGGCAGTTGCACTGGTGGGCAGGCCGGGCACTGGGCCTGGCGCGACCCACCGTTACCTACCTGGCGGTGCTGGTGGCCTTCGTGGTTATCGCCACCTACACCGGCGGCCGCCTGCTCGGCCCGCTCAACCACTCGCTGACCGTGCATCTCTGGTTCCTGATGATGCTGCTTGGGGTCCAGGCCCTGCTGCCGCTCAGCGTATGGGCCGATAATCGCTGGGGGCTCAAGGCCGTGGCGGGCCTGCTGCTGATCGCCGCCGCGGTCGATCTGCTGCGTGCCGGCATCACGGCTCCCGGCGAGTTGCTGGAGCTGGCACCCGCGTCACCGCCAACGGCGGCGGCATCGGCTGGATCAACGCCGTCGTCGTCTGGCTGCTGCCGCAGCAGCTCGGCATCGCTGGAAGCGCGGCCGCTTCTCGGGGCTGGGCTTCGGCCTCGCCCTGCTGATACTCGGCCTGCTGTGGCTGGCCGCTGCGGTGGCATCGGGCTATCCCGTGGCCATGGTCGATGGCAAGTTTGGCGTGCCCAGCAACCTGCTGCCGCCGACCCTGGCCCTGGTGGGGGTGATGTGGGTCCAGGTCGGAGCAGTGCTGACCTTCGAAAGCCCCGTGCGCCGCCTGCTGGAGCGCCGCCGGATCGACCGAGTAGTGACGATCCTCGGCGCCCTTGGCATGCCGCTCTATCTCTGGCACAAGCTCGCCGAGCTACCGGCGGCCTGGCTGGGCGAGCGCCTAGGCCTTCCCATCGACGCCGGCATCCCCGGCGAAGTCGGCTTCTGGCTCGGCCGCCTGTGGTGGATCCTGCTGTGCATCGTCTCCGTCGCCCCCGTCATGGTCGCGGTGGTGACCTTCGAGATGAGCCGCAAGCGTGACGTGGTCTCGGCCACAGGGACGCCGGCCATTCTCGTCGGCGGGGCGGCACTTCTGGGGGGCATTATCGTCAGCCTGGCCCTCGGCGCCCTGCCCGGTGCCCTCTTCGGCCTGGTCGGCGTCGCCGCTGCCTCGTGGCTGTTGCGGGCCCATCCGCAGCCGATAGGAGAACCGCTGGGCCGCACCTGAAGCAGACGGAGGAAAGCAGCATCGAACGCCGTGTAAGCCATAGCCTACAAATCTTATCGGCAATTTCTTACACGCCACTTGCCGCAGGTTAACGTCGGAAGGTGCTCGGAGTAGGCACAGTGAAGATGCACTGGGCAAGGAGGCTCAGCCAGGGACGACCGAGTCAGGAAGACTCGACTATCCAGGGATGCTCGGGGCGGAAGGATACCCGAGGTGGATGTAAGGAAGCGAAGATCCAGCCCGGCCGAAAGGCCGGGCTTTTCGTTTTGCCGTTACCGGCGACCCTCGGTGCCTAACGTCCCTACACCTTGTGACGACAATTCCTTACAGGATTCATTATCCCAGGTTAATTCATTACTCCTTCAGGCCTGCCATCCTACACACATGGGGCAAGGGAAAGCCCAACACGGAAGACCGAGCAACGGAACGCTCAAAACCAGGGATGCTTGGGCAGGAAGCCCAAGGTAGGTTGGAAAGGAAGCATCGATGAAAAGCCCGGCCGCTTGGCCGGGCTTTTTATTTGCTTTAAAGACCCAACAATTCCACACATAGAAAAATTCGGTGTTGGAGGTAGCTTTAGCTCGCATTACATTATCCTGAAGCGCCCGACTCAGGTTCCCCCGGTACGCAACCTGGCGATCAGATGCCGTATACCAGGCGCCCGCAGTAGCAGCACCAAGCCCAGACAAAGCTGCACCAGGCTGCCGATAAAGGCCACTCGCCCCTCCACGATCCGCTGGGCACCAAACAGCTCACTGTCATAAAACAGCCAGGCGCTATGGTTAACGAGCTGGGGCATCGCCGCCACGGCCACATAGAGCCCCACCGCCCCGATCAGTCCGGTCTCGAAAGTGGCCCCCTTCATTGCGGGTAGCGCCTCTTCTTTCGCCTCGCGAGGCAGCAACCGCCCTGCCACGGCTATGTGATAGCGCCAGAGTGCGAGCGCCACGCCGGTAAACAGCAGAGTGGTGACGACGAAATAACCGATATACAGGTAGTGAAAATCACTGCTGTATAGACTTGCGCCCTGCACCGCAAAGCGCAGAGCCGTGAGCCCGAGATAGATGGCAAAACAGCGAACGAGAGCCGCCACCAGGCTCTGAAGTGCAGTGGGTTGCATCGGGCTATCCTCGATGTATACGGAGTCGTCAGGCCGCGCTGGCCGCAAATGGCAAGATCCGATAGGTCGACCGCGGCGTCTGCACCGCCTCGACGCCGAACCGCTGCTCGATATTGCCAAGCTCAATGAAGCTCTCTCCGCGCTGGTAGACGGCGCGCAGCTGCTCGCTGAGTTCGCTCAGTTGACGAGAAGGCTTGGCCCACTGCTCCCGTGGAGCCACCCTTTCACACTCCTAAGCTGAATATGGCTGGGGCTAGGTATGGGCTGTCTCTGCGCCTTCCCCGTCCTGGTTAAGAAGCCTATGTAGCTTGGCGCGCCCAAGTGATTTGATTATCGGCAACGCTAGTAGGCTCGACGGGGAAGTGGGTAAGGCTCCGATGGCGAGGAGTATCATGGCCGGAATAGACCATTTCTCTTGTCCGGGCTTATAAGCATATGACAACAATGTCAGGCCCGAGAGTACGAAGGCCACACAGGCAAGGAGGTAGGGGTAGAGGAATTCAGCATTGTTGCTGGTGGTATAAATCAATCCGCCGCCAGCGATTAACACGACGTAAATCACGATGCAGATGATTCCAAGGTCTGAGCTGACTTCTTGCTGATCGATGCCCTGCTCCTTCAAAAAAGCAAGCAAGGGCGCCTGCAGTTCCCCTGCATGACCCAGGTTTACGACTCCCTCCTTTGGGTGCAATCCAAACAGCGGTTTGTTGCTGGCATTACGAATTTCCCCCATGCGGGCCTTGCTGGGATCATCGGTCTTTCGCCCGCTCTTTGTCCTTAGTACTAGCTTCAGAGAATTATCATGGGACTGAAGCCGATCATACAGGGATTGGATGAATTCAATGTCAAACGACTTCTTGAAACTTAATGGGAGCATACGCTTTCTCCTTGAGACGGTAGTTTGATGTGAAAGAACGCGAGAGTAAAAACAAGAACACATTTGAAATGGCGGTCTCAGTGACCAAGTGCAACACCTAACCCATCAGGTATCGAATTGCCATGCCCCATTGCTACCGCAGGCAAACGCCCTGCGCCTGCCCAGATAGTTGACTTTTCCGCCCCGCTGCTTGATTTCAGGCAACAGCTGTGCCAGGGCCTTTCTGTAAAAGGCCCGGTGACTGACTCGCTCGCTGCAGTTTAGCGCAGGCGGATATTCTTGCGGTACTTCTCTTCCTGGATCTTCTTTACGCTGGCTTCGTCCATGTCCCGCCAGTAGCGCGGGTCACGGCCCTGCTGCTGATCAGCCGCCGCCGTGGTGGGGTCCTTGTGGCGGTGAATCTCCAGGCCCGGCACATCGGGCAGCGGCTGCGAGACGTCCATGTAGCGCTGCAGGAACTGCCACGCCGCGACCAGCTCACCGGGCATCTTGGTCGGCGGGAACTGGGCATCCAGCTTCTGGCGGATGCGCTGGAAGGGGTGGTAGAGAATCAGCGAGTAGTTGGCGCTGCCTTGGGTATCGGGGGAACTCTGCAGAAAGGCATCGAACTCCCAGAAGGGAGCTTCCAGGCGAGTTTCCCAGGCATTCCTAGGATCATATATAGTGAAAAGTCCCGTTTGCCGGTTGGCTTGCCAGAGGGGGCCTTTTCTCATTCCCAAGAAAACTTCTGGGCGCTTTTTTTTCAGATACCCCCCCCCCTTCCAAAAAATCAATGCGGCAGTAATTATTGGGAAGGAAAACTTCGCACTCTCAAGTAGAAGTGATAAAAAATATTCGAAATCATTTCCACCAATGAGCCAATGGTAAAAACCAATTAAAACGATTAAACAAAAACCAATAGAGAAAAGAAAAAAAAACCCCATAGAAAGCGCCATACCCACATGCATGTACTTTGCTAATGCCGTATAATTTGGCGGCATGATTGCTTGGTTGTCGTAGCACATTTTTAGCAAGCGGTAAATATCACCATTTTTTACGCCGCTATCAATGCAACGTTTCTCTTCTTTTTCAGAGATTTGGATATGGCTAAAATCATAATCCTCTTCCATCCCATTATCTTGGGTCCGGCGATTCCAGGATAGCCGCGAGCCGATGATAGTATCCCGCTCAGGATTCGCCGCCTCCCACTGCTGGCGCTTGGCAGGGGTATAGGCGGTATCGGCGTAGTAGTCGCCAATAGTTTCTTTAGCGGACATTGAGTCTTTCCTTGATCCAGTAGTCATCTTCGGCTTTCTCAATGCTGAGGACGGCCGACATATCCTCCGGCATGGCCGTCAGCGGGGCCGGTGCAGGGTAGATGCGCCCACTAGGGCGCAACGGTATCTGCGTTGCTTCACGGAATTGTACCTGAACGTCCCAGCGATACTCGGTGCTGGTGCCAAAACCACGCATAGGCTCGTTGGCGGGAGAGTGCACGAAGTAGGTAATGTGCTGAGCGCTCAGCTGCGTAAGCAAGGGCTGAGTGCGCCTCGCGGATGTCTCACGCCAAGCACTGCCGGCCGGCGAACGATAGTGCGATCCCTGTACCAGTCGCAGCACCGTGACGTCGTTCAACTCGATCCCCATACCGGGCAAGGCACTGTGTACCTCGATGGCGGTATTGATGGCCTGGCGCGAATCGAAATGATCCTGCCAGAGACGACCCATCGGCATGGCCGTTTCAACGGGTGAGGTGTGAGTCTTGCCAATCCGAGCCAACAGGGCGTCACGCTCCACGGGGCTAATCCTGCGCAACGAGACCTGAATATTGGCGAATAGGCTCTGCAGGCGATAGTAGGCTTCCTCCGGCTCCTCCAGCCATGGGGCGAGGCCGCGCTGGTCACCGAAGGGGCCATGCTTGATCCACTGCTCCAGCGGCCCATCAGTCAACAACATGCCGGCTACGCCACCGCCAAGCAACAGCGCCAAACCAACCCAGCCCACCGGGCCACTGAATAGTATCAAAAGTGTGGCGCCGGCCGCTGCCACACCATAGGCCAACGCAGCATCTATATCCCCCTCACGCAAGCGTTCTATAGCTGCCCAAGTCATCGAGACGGCCATCAAGATGCCTGCCATTTTCGCAGCCACCCAGTTAACCCGTATCATTTCAGGAATTCGGCGTAACAAAAAATTGGTGCCTTGATTGTGTAGCAGAACAGTACGGCTAAACTGGCTAATGCTGACGATAGGCCTTGGCGCCTGATACCGACGAGTTATATAGTCACTCACGTTTAAGGTAGCGAGGCTCAAATCGATCGCTGCGGTAAAAATGCCAAAGATAGTCCTTGCTTTTAAGCTTTCCCCTAGTGCACTAGCACTCTGCCCCAAATTCACCGCCTGCACGACGACCATGATATAGGGCAACCGGGTTGCATCGGTGGCACGCTCGACAAAGCCGATACGACTGCTACCACGGCGCACCAGGTCGGCTGCGCGTGAGTCGGCGGGGGCAAACACGAAGCGCACCTCGCGGCTTCGCCTACCTCCCCCATGGAATTCAGTCGCCGCTGATTGGTGCCGCCCAGCAACTTGCCGTCCGAGGTGCGATATACCTCGCCATAGAACTGGCGGTGGTTGTTCTTGGCGATGTACTCCCTTTCGGCGGCGTCGATACCAAACCTCATACCTGTTGCCACGTCTTCCACACCGACTAATACATAACGCCCCAGGTCGACATCCCCCAGCGGCTGGAAGGTGAGATCGCCTAAAAGGCTATGTATGGCGCCGCGCGAGGCATTGAAGGCGGGCAGATAGACCTTGGCCGTCATGGCCGTACGTTGGCTCTCGTCTGCCACTTGAGCCAGCAGGTTTTTCCCACTCTCGGCGATCTTGCCGAATACACTATCGAGCGCACCGGCCCAGCGCTGGAGTTCGCCTGGCGCGATGGTGCGAGCGATGGCAGCAAGCAATGAAGCTTCGAAGGTCTGCAGGTCGTCCTTCTCCGGCACGTCGTTGCGCTCCCCCTCTTCGGCCAGCGCCTTGACCCGGAAACGGCCACTGCCGTCGTTGCTTTCCTCCTCCGGCAGCACGAAGGGCAGCTCGGCAGGGTGGGCGTCGCTGTCGGGGAAGCACATGGCATGCAGCGGTTCACGGCTACCATCTTCGAGCAGGGAAAGCAGGGTGCGCTGGGCCTTTGCCGCATTAGCGGTATGGAACAGGCTGGGGATATCCTGCTCCACCAGGGTATCGACACGCTTCGGGTCGAGGCTCAGGGCGGTGAAGCACTGCTCTGCCAGGCAGAAGCCGCTGACGTAGTCGCTGCCCTCCAGGCTGAAGTAGTCGGCCAGCACCCGCTGGTGGCCCGCGCTCCCCAGCAGATCGGCCAGTCGCGTCTGGTGAAACTCCCAAAGCCGATGGGCAATGTCGCGCGCCAGCGTGGCCACGCTGGTGTGGAACTCCCCTCCCAGGTAGCGCAGCGCCGGCTGCGAAGCGAGGCGACGCAGCGGGTTGTCCTCGCCGCCGATGCGCTCGGGCATGATGCGCTTCTGTACCATGACGGCGCTGCGATAGTGGGGCCGGGAAGCGCAGCGCTCGAGCAGCAGCATCAGGTAGTTCTGCGCCAGCTGTGTCTGACTGAGGGCATGGCGCAGTTCGAACAGGGGGTCATCGATGACAAGCCCCGGTATCTGGCGTTCTCGCGCATCCTCGAGGACATCGTTGCCTTCGGGGAGGTCTTCCCAGACAGGTGACTCGTTGTCCTCTTGAGCCTGTGCTGCGGTAGGCGTGCTGCGGTTTGCCTGGCACACCACTTCAACGGCGGCAGTGCGCAGGCCGACCTCCTGTTTCAGGGGCGAGTCGTCTCTGTTGGCCTCGTTCCAGGCACCGTTCACCGCATCCGATCCACCACCATCGAAGCGTTGCTGCTCGCTCAATGCTTGCTGATAGCGTGAAGAGACGGTGTTGCCCGACAGGTCCTCGGTCCAGAGCGGAGGATGCGCGAGTTGCGTTTCGAGGCTGGGGCTGCGTTCCCGCTGCGGCACCAACCGGTCGGCCGCGAGAAGCTGGCCACTCGCGATACGCTCGGACGCAGCGCGCAGGGAGACGGACTGGAAGCGCTGGTTGATTGCCGTAGGATGGGCTTCCAGGTGGTTCAGCCTGGCAGCCGACCATTGAACGTCGGAAAACGCGACCTTCACCTCGCGGCTCAGCCAGTTCATTTCTCGGCGTGCCGGCAACCATAGCTCCACCAGCGGTTGGCCGTTGGCGGGGCGACGGTCGTCGACATAGCCATCGGCATCGCTACGGTGCTGCGCCAGATCGACATCCCGGAACTGCCACTCGCCTGACTCGGAGACGCCCACCTCGATTTCCCGCCATATGGCTCCCCGATAATGGATATACAGGTAGCCGGGGCGACACGGCAGCGCATGGGTGGCGTCATCCAGCAGCGACTGCCAAAAGGCCAGCGGTATGACGGGCTGCACGACATGGTGTTGATGGACGGTATGCTGCTCGTGCTCCTGCCAGGGCGTGGCGTCCACGTTGCCGAACAGCGGCACTCGTATCGGCTCACCTTCGTCGCTGGCGATCTCCAGCCAGACATTGCGACGCGGCTGCCCTTCCCAGGCCCAGCCGTGAATACGGCTCAGTGGTTCCTGTAGATCCTCTTCCTCGACCGCCTCGGCAAGAGCGGCCTGCTCCTGCTGGTCTTCCAGGTCGAAGAACACGAAGCGATGGCCCTCAGGATGTTCCTTGCCCATGACCTGAATGAAGAGCTTGGGTTCTTCACACGCCTTGTGCTGGCTCAATTCCTGGCTCATGTGGCACTCCATTGACTGGGGGATTGCGTCGGCGCTTCAACAACGGCAGATGGATCGTTTTTCCGGTCCAACGCCTGTTCTAGGTGGGCACTGGCAAGAAAACGACGGTAAGTTTCCGGTTCGTCAAGACTCTCGCCGGGCTGATGGAACTCCTTCCAGGCCTCATCACTCGTATATGGCGCTCCAATGCCGCTTCCTGCCCTCGGGACAGAGCAACGGCTGGCGTCGCTGCCGCCTGGGTTCGTGCAGTGTGGCCTGGCGCTTCATGCGGCGCGGACTCGTCATCATCGGCACATAGCGCATGCCATGCGGAAGCTGCAGACATTCGCGGGTGCGCTTCGCCATGCCATATCCAGCGTTCAAGGGGGCCAAACCAGGCCTGGCTGACGTGCTCGGGTGAACCGAAGAGCGCTGCCGCGACATCAGGATGGTAATAACGCAACATGCCTTTGCGATCGCCATAGAAGGCGACGCTCAAACAGCGGCGCAGATGCACCAGTACTTCTTCTTCCGAGGCTTGGCTAGCCACGACGATACCCGGCGAAATGCCCTTTCTCGGGTCTTGGGAGAATGCCTGGAGCATGCCACTCATCGCATTGTTCACGCGTAACACCACGGGACTCCTTTTCAGGAAGTCGGCATAGGGCGTTTCCAGGAACAACCACTCGTACTCGAGTGCCGGCACCTGTCGGTAGAGCGATGTCAGAGTCTGGCCGCTCTCTTCGAGTACCAGCCAGTGACTCAGGTGGCGGCTCACTTTCCTGAGCAACTCGGTCAACGAATCGGTACGAATCACTTTCATGACAGAGACCGGTTCCCGCAAGGACAGTCAGACAAGGGGCAGCTGCCATCGCGCTGCAATTGGCAGCGCTCAATCATGGGGATGTCTTCGGCCATGGCTTGATCGAGACGCTTGCCGAAAACCGGCCCCATGGTGACATCCTCATGCTCCTCCGCAACGGCCTCCCTCGGCAACGCCGGCCCCTGGGCCGCCTGACCTGAGCCCGAGCCGGGGCTGCCGCCGGAGTTGATCTTGACGCTGGGGCCGACGATGGTCACGCCGCTGGGGTCGAGCTTGACGAAGCTGCCACCGGCCTTGAGGGTGATCTCGGCACCGGCTTCGATCACCACTTTCATACCCGCCTTGTGGTGGATCTCCTGGCCGGCTTCGACCAGCTGGGCACGGCCATATTTCTCGTGACGGGTGGCGTCGACGATCAGGTGGTCGTCGCCGTCGACCTGGGTGTGGCGCTGCCCATGCACGGTCAGGTGGTCGTCGCCATGGATCTCGCCGATGCGGTCGTTATGCACGGTGAGGAAGCTGTCGTTGCCGATCTCCTCGGTGCGGTCGTTGTTGGTCAGCAGCTCCAGGTCCTTCTGGGCGTGCAGCCAGATCTGTTCCCGCTCGGCCTCGTCCTCGAAGCGCAGTTCGTTGAAGCCGTCGCCCTTGTGGCTCTGGGTGCGGATGACGGTACGGGTCTTGTGCGCTGGGAGCTCGTAGGGCGGGGTGTTCACCGCATGGTAGGTGCGCCCGGTGATCAGCGGCTGGTCCGGGTCACCCTCCAGGAACGAGACGATGATCTCGTGCCCGATCCGGGGTATGGCGATACTACCGTAGCCGCCGCCGGCCCAGCCCTGGCTCACTCTGATCCAGGCGCTCGCTGCCTCGTTGGGCTCGGCGTAGCGATCCCAGGGGAACTGCACCTTGACCCGGCCGTGGGGGTCACAGTGGATTTCCTCACCCTCGGGACCGACCACGAAGGCGACCTGGGGGCCGTCCACTCTCGGTTTGGGGGTCGGCTCGGGGCGCCAGGCGGTGTCGCCGGGGGTGAGGACCAGCGTGTTGGAATAGCGAGTGCTGTCGTTGCCGTCCATGCCCTGGCGGTCGCGGGCGGTGACACCCACGGCATCCTCTTCCAGGGCCTGGGGCTGCTTGCCGGTATGTATCACCTTGACCACCTGCCAATCGCGGTTGAGGCGCTCGGCGTCGTGGTCGGTGAGGGTGAAGCGGTGGCCCGGGGCAAGCTCGGGCAGGTCGCTCTCGGCGGCGGCGGTCAGGGCGTCGTGGCGCAGGTGCTCCAGGCGAATGCGGGTGAAGGCCTCGCCGGAGGCGTCGGCCTTGTAGCGGCCGGGGTAGTCGAAATGCTCGTACTCTTTATCAACGCCGGCTCTCTGGCCATGCTCCTCCAACCTTCCGCCATCTGTTCGTGAAGTTGGGCATACGCCGGTTGCTTGAAGGAGTAGTCCTTGAGCATGGCCGAGGCGGGCCGGACCCGAGAGACCTGCTTGAGTTTGCGCACATGGCGCAGTGGCGCCG
>NZ_AZQX01000251.1:0-25486 GCF_000568385.1 Halomonas sp. BC04 | reverse complement strand
GGGCCGCACCGGTAATCAGGATGTCCTCGCCCAGCAGGTCGAACTGCAGTGCAGTGTGCACGGCGTTGCCCAGCGGATCGAACAGAGCGGCAACGTCAAGGTCGATGCCGGCCTTGTGCTCCCACACGTTGGACATGGGCAGGGCCACGTACTCGGCGAAGGCGCCGGGACGGTTGACCCCGACGCCACTGGTATGGGCACACAGATGGCGGCGCCCGGCCAGGCAGTTGCGGCATCGCCCGCAGACCACATGCCCCTCTCCGGAAACGATCTGGCCCGGCTTGAAGTCATTCACATTGGAGCCGACCTCGACGATTTCGCCGACAAATTCGTGGCCCACGACCATGGGGGTGGGTATGGTCTTCTGGGCCCAGCTGTCCCATTTGTAGATATGCATGTCGGTACCGCAGATGGCGGTACGCTTCACCTTGATCAGGACGTCGTTGATACCGATCTCGGGGTCCGGTACGTCTTCCAGCCAGAGGCCCGGTGCGGCCTCTTTCTTGACCAGTGCTTTCATGTCTCTACCTTTTGTTTGTTGGTGATGGCTTGTCGGTGAGTGGCTTGTGGAAATGCGGCTCTGGGGCGTGATGAAGTTCTTCAACGGTAACGAACGTGATGCCATTGAGCGAGTGAGCTGGCAATTCAAACCAGGGCGTTTACTATAAGGGATGAAAATCCAGTATCGCAGAATATTTCCATCATGCAAGATTAAATTCCCTTATGATGGATCATGTTTTGGCTCTGCGTTGCGCCCATGGATCTCAGTGAGAGATATCAGTGGCAGGTAGTATTGAAGGTAGCAGTGACAGGTAGCGGTCATAGGTATCGGCATAGAGGAGAGTGGTGTTGAACGACAGAACGACGGAAGCCGAGCCCCAGGGTGAAGCGGGCAGTCAGGTACTCTCGAGCCGCGTCATTGAGCTGCGCAAGAAGCGCAACCTGACCCTTGAGCAGCTCGCGGCGGCTTCGGGGGTCAGCCGCTCGATGCTCAGCCAGATCGAGCGGGGCCGGGCCAACCCCACCCTGGCGGTGACGCTGCGTATCGCCCAGGCGTTCGGATTGAATATCGGCGAGCTGGTGGACCAGCCCTGGGCGGCCTCCCGCATCGAGCTGGTGCGCAGCGACGACACCAGCCAGCTCTTCCGCGACGACCAGGAGTGCCGGATTCGCACCTTGTCGCCCCTGCACCTGGAAAAGAACGTGGAGTTCTACGAGATTCGCATCGCTCCCCGGGCGCGCCTGCACAGCGCGCCCCACTTCGAGGGCACCCGCGAACTGCTGACCATTACCCAGGGGAAGGCCCGGGTACAGGCCGGCGACAATCATTGTGTACTGAGCCCCGGCGACTCGGCGCACTACCATGCCGACCTGGAGCACACCATCGAGAACAGCGGCGATGAGGAGCTGGTGGGCTTCCTGGTCGTGACCTATCAGTAAGATGACGATCCTGCGGCGTCGCGCTTCCGGCGCACCCTTGGGCAGGCAAGGAGGCAAGCGTTGACGAGCATGGTCTACTGGCTGGACATGGCGGGGGTGATCGTCTTCGCACTGTCGGGCGTGATACTCGCCTGTCGCTCGCGAATGGATCCCTTCGGCATGCTGGTGCTGGCGGCGGTGACCGGCATAGGCGGCGGCACCCTGCGTGACCTGGTGCTGGGCGTACGCCCGGTCTTCTGGGTGGCGGACCCCACCTATCTCTGGGTGATCCTGGCCACCGTCGGGGTGTCGATCATCGGCTTCCATTATATTCACCGTCTGTCACGAATCTTCCTGCCGGTGGCCGACGCCTTCGGCCTGGCGCTGTTTACCGCCATCGGCACCCACAAGGCCCTGCAACTCGATACGCCCGGTGCGGTGGCGGTGCTGATGGGGCTGTTGACGGGTGTGGCCGGGGGCATGGTGCGCGATGTCCTGGCGCGCCGGGTGCCCATGGTGCTGCGCCAGGAGGTCTATGCAACGGCATCCATTGCCGGCGGCATTACCTATGTCGTGCTCCATGCGCTCGAGGCTCCCTGGGTGTTGACCATCTCCCTGGCGTTGACGGCGACGCTGGGCTTGCGGCTGGCGGCCATCTACTGGCGGCTTTCGCTCCCGGTGTTCGCCTGGGTGGAGATAGCGCCCCCGGCATCGGCCAACGACGAAGCAGGGCGCGGCGAGGCGCCATCGCCCTCGGCTCGAACCAAGGCAAGGGTCAGGATGATTCGCCAGAAGCGCGACCGGCGTGAAGGTGGGAACAGACATGAGTGATCGGCGCCATTCCCCCTGGCCCCGGTCCGCTTTCTGGTATGCATGGCTACTCCTGCTTCTGCTGCTGGTGGGTTGCGCCGC
This sequence comes from Halomonas sp. BC04, assembly GCF_000568385.1. NCBI lineage: Bacteria > Pseudomonadati > Pseudomonadota > Gammaproteobacteria > Oceanospirillales > Halomonadaceae > Halomonas > Halomonas sp. BC04. Next base: position 23,155 of record NZ_AZQX01000251.1, on the reverse strand, counting down.
CGCGCCGGCTGAGTCCGAGCGGGAGCGCCATCGCGAGGCGGGCCTGGCGATCCAGGCGGTCTATGAAGAAGCGCTGCCCCAGCTTTCCATGGCCAAGCGGCGACACTATGCCCAGCGGCTCTATCGCATCACCGGGGAGCCCCGGTATCGGGTGATCGCCCATGAGCACGGCCGGCTTCTGGTGCAACAGCTGCGGGAGGATATCGAAGGGCTGGCCGACCCCGATCATGCCACCGTTCGCAGCCGCCAGATCGTCGAGGGCTATCCGCAACGCACCGCAAAGCAGCGAGCCCGAAGGGCCATGCTGGCCGAGTGGGGGGAGATTGCCTTTGCCCGACAACTGCTCTTTCGCCTGGTACAGGCCGACTACTACGGCCTGCTGGGCGCGTCGGCAATAGAAGGCCATCAGCGGGCCCTCGACTACCTGACCGGCGTGGCGTGGGAGTACTTCCTGACCGATGCCGATGTCATGGCCATCTACGCTGCCCAGGTGGCCAACCAGGTCCACTTCCTCCATCAGCTCGGCATTGCCGACCTGCGTGACGAAGTGGTGGCGGCCTTTCGTCGCCAATATCCCGGCGGCAGTGCCGCTGGACTTGGCGAGGCGGAGTACCACAACAAGCTCTACGGCATGACCCACTTGGTGATCGCTTCGAGCCGGTACTATCAACGCTGGGTGGATCCGCAGGAGTATGCCTGGGTACTCGAGTCCTTCGCCGAGGACATCGACAGGATCCTGGCCCATGCCACGAAGGACATCCAGGCCGAAGTGGCGCTGAGCTTCCTGCTGGCCGGGCAGGAAGTGCACCCAGCCGTTGGCAGGATACGCGACTCCCTGGTGGCGGCCATCGACCCCCAGGCCGGCATCATTCCTTCCACCGCGGGTTCGACCGACCTGGCGCGGGGAGAGCATCGCAACGTGCTGGCGATCATGGTGCTGCGCTGGCCGGGCAGGCTCTATCCCGGGCCTGATCTATCGCTGATGGGGCTTTGATCGGGGTGGGAGGGGGGCGCGATCAGTCTTTGTGCGGGGGCTTCGGCAAGCTGGGGTGTCAATTCGGTCATGATATGTCGGTACAAAGGACGCAGGGTCTCGTGCATGTCCCGTTCGGCCTGGTGCTGGTCGATATAATAGGCGGCTCTCGGCCCGCAGTAGTCGATCACACGGCCCGCCTTGTGAAAGGCCAGGCCTGACATCTTCAGCAGGCGCGAGAAGCGTGGTTCCATCATGGCGAACACATGGCGTCTTTCTGACAGGCCGACAATGGCAGTCGCGGCGAGGAACAGGCTCAGCCCCAGCAGCGGTGAGAAGGGTTTGACGTCATGGCCCGAGAGCTGCTGTATATCGTGCTCGTTCAAGCCGAGGACGCACTCCTTGCTCCTGCGAAAGGCGGGGTGGACGGCGAGGCGGGACACTTCGCAGATCGTGGTACGAGGGAAGAGATTGGGATGCAACCGTGGGTGGTCCAGGCTGTGTCCGCAGCTTCGCTCGAGTGGAAGCGTGTCGAGTGGGGGTGTCGCGTTGCCGGGAATCAGCACCACCCTCAGGCAACCGGTATCGACCCCACTGGGGATATGGTTGAGCAGGCAGAGGATGGCATGCTCGTCGTGGGCGTCGGTCTCGAACGGGATGTCGGCATTGACACCCAGGTCGTAGTTCAGCTCCTGGCGGAATACCTTGTGGCGCAGGGCGTAGGCTCGATAGCGGGACTCCTTGTCATTGGCAATCGAGAACCGGAACTGCTTGGCAAAGGCCGCCAATGGGCTTTTCCTGTCAAGGCGCTGCGCCCTTCTTGCTGTGTCATTGGTCATGTCTCACTGGCATCCTTTCCTGTTGAGCTTCCATTGGCTGTTCAGGCCCTGTTGATGTTTCCCAAGGCTTCCGGGATGACGTCAGTCAGTAGCACAGGACGGCCAAGGTGGTAACCCTGGCCGTAGGTGATGCCATAGGATTCAAGCAATGGCACCAGGGCTTCCTGATCCACGAACTCGGCGATGGCCTGCTTGCTGAAGCCGGCGCAAATATCGGCGATGGCCCTGACAATGACCCGGCTGTCGGGGTTGGTCAGCAGGCTGCGGATGAAGGCGCCGTCGATCTTGATGAAGTCCACCGGCAGTTCGCCGAGATAGTGGAAGCTGCTGAAGCCGACACCGAAGTCATCGAGGGCGGTACGACAGCCAAGATCGCGTATGGACTGAAGTACGCCACGCGCCGTTGAGAAATCGGTGACCGCCGCGGTCTCGGTGATCTCCAGGATCAGGTAGTTCGGGTCGGCCCCGCTGGCGGACAGCTCTTCCACAAGGAACTGCTTGAGTCCATCGTCGTGCAGGGTCTGCCCCGAGAGGTTCACCGCCAGGCTGATGCCCTTGTCCTGAACGTGTTTCAGTGCCTGCAGGCTGTGGCGGAGTACCCAGCGGTCGAGCTGGACGATCTGGCCACTGCGTTCGGCGACGGGAATGAAGTGCAGCGGAGCAATCAGAGAGCCCTTGGGGCCGCGCATGCGTAGCAGGACCTCGTAATGACGGACGTTCCTGTCGTTCAGCCGGACGATGGGCTGCACCATCAATTCGAAGCCATCCTCTTCAATGGCCTGGCGTATTCTCTCCACCCAGTAGACACGCTCCTGGAGCTCATCCTTGGCCGTCTCGACGGTAGAGAGCAGATGCCAGCGCTGTATACCCCCCTCCTTGGCCTTGTACATGGCAAGATCGGCGCTGGCCATCATGTCGGCGGCGTTGTTGCCATGGTCCGGATAGAGGGCGATGCCCAGGCTGGCGGCGGCTCGGTGCCGCTGGCCGCCGGCGTCAAGACCGGTATTCTCGAGCAGGGGGATGATCTGCTTGGCCACGTACATGGCCTGTCCGGCATCGGCTCCCTCCAGCAGCAGGGCAAATTCATCACCTCCCAGACGCGCGATCACGCCGCGATGGCCGAACTCCTGGAACAGGGTGTCAGCCACCATGCGCAGCAGGCGGTCGCCGGTAGGGTGGCCGCTGAGCTCGTTGACGTCCTTGAACTGGTCGAGGTCGAGCAGTAGCACGGCCCCTTGCCGACCGCGCTGCATGGCGAGGGCCAGCGCCTCATGGAAATAGCGGCGATTGTAGAGCTCGGTCAACGGATCCCGCTCGGCAAGCCAGGTCAGGCGAGCTTCCGCTATCTTGCGCTCGGTGATATCGAGACCGACCGAGATGCGCGAAGGCCCTCCCTCCAAGGGTATCGGCAGCGGGGCATGGTACCAGGCAATGGTGCGCTGACGACCTTCCGTCGTGCGCAGGCAGCGCTCCTCCTGGCTCGTGCTGTCACCGAGGCTGGCGTCGCCACCGATGCTGGCGGTATCCCGAGCGGGGAAGACATCATCGAACAGCCGGCCCAGCAGTTTCTCTTCCTGTGTCTCCATGACCGTGAGGGCATAGTCATTGACCAGGCTGATACGGCCATGCTCATCCTGGATAATGATAAACACCCGTGCCGTATCCAGCAGGCTACTGACGAAGTCGCGCTCCCGGGCAAGTTCCGCGACGCGCTCGGCCAGTTGAGTGCCCCGGGCGCCCACCTCCCGTTCCAGGTTTCCAGCTGGTTGGAAAGTTCAAGGGCGGTGCCTTCCAGCACGTCGATCTCATCGGGTAAGCGTCGGCGTGGTATGGGAATTGCGCGGCGGGCTTGGCTAAAGCCACCATGGGCCAGCGCCGGCAACACGCCGGCGAGACGGCGCAGGCGCGCCATGGGGCGCAACAGGATGGCGAGCAGGAGGAGCTCGGCAGCGAGCCAGCCGCTGATGCCAGCCATGAGAAGGGTTCGGGTGTCCTGATTGATGGCCTGCATCTGTGGCGTGATGTCGGAAGCGAGCAGGAAATACCCGCTACTGCGACGATCTTCATCCGACGCCATATGGAGGGCAGCGACTTCGATATCGTGCCCCTGGTGATGCAGGCGCAGGGGAGACCGCAGCAGCTCATTGAGGGAGGTCTGTTCGGCCACCGTTTCCAGAAGGCGGAGATAGGCTTCCTGGCGTGTCATGGCGATCAGGTTGCCATTCCAGCTCGTCAGGTACCGCTCCGGCATCGACACGGGTTCCGGTGAGCCGGTGATCAGCAGGGCGACATCGCTGCCCGACACCTGCTGGACCTCTCGGGTCACATCCGCCAGCGAGCGTGACAGCATGACCATGCCTACGCTCTCTCCGGCAACCAGGATCGGCACGGCGGCATATTGACGGCAGTCAGTGGCGCAGCGCAGCGCAGAGAGGGGGAACTCGGTGGACATCACCTGATCGACCCAGGCCTGGATCGGTCGCTCGTTGTCGGCCTGGCCCTGGCCCCACTCGGCCAGGAGGTTGCCTTCGGCATTGAAGACGAGGATCTCGTCGATGCCCGCTTCGAGCTGGAGGGTCGGCCATTGCGACGAGAGGGAAAGAAACAGGGCCTCGGCGTCGCCGTTCTGGATCGCGGGCCCGAGCTCGGGCGAAGCGGCCGTCAGGGCCGCCAGCTGCTGCAGGCCATCTTCGGAACGCTGGAGTGCCAGCTGGATCTCCCGGGCCTGCCGGGCATTGTGCTCTTCGCGGCTCTCCTCGAACTGGCGGGTCAGATTGGCATGGCCAAGCCAGGTAAACAGCACCACCAACGCCAACAGCAGCAGGCTGCTCAGGGCGATGACTCGCCATGTGAGGCTGAGTCGATGGCGTATTCCCTGGGATCTCGATGCGCTCATGCAAGCCTATCCCTCGCCGAGGTTGAGAAGGAACGATTATGGCGGATCAGAAGCGGAGCGAAAGCTGGAACAGCAGCATGTTCCAACGGCGTTTAGTCTCGGAAGGGTCCGGATTGTCCTGCAGCGGTAGCCAGCCGGTGCCGTCGATATGATGGTATTCGGCTGCCAGTAGCAATTTCGGTGTGACACTCCACTTCAACCCCATGGTGATGTCATCGGCGTAACGGGCGTGGGCCGGGCCCAGGCCCTGGGCCTGATAGGCGCTGCCCGAGCGGTCGCTGCGATCGATCGCAAGACTGTCGTAGCGTATCAGCCACTGCCAGTCGGGGTGGAAGCGGCGTGTATATTGCACATACCAACTTTCGCCGGTGGTATCGGATTGGCGTATGTCGCCGGAAAGGGAGACATTGCGTATGGCGTACTCACCCGTCAAGGCCCATTTTTCCTGGTCGTATTGCACGGAGAGAATCCAGGGTTGAAAGTTCAACTCGCCATCCCCGAAACCGGAGGAGAGGTCGAGATTGACATCGGCGGCACTCAGGGCGGCGGTGAATTGGCCGTTGCCGTGCTCATACAGGACCTGGCCGATGTAGGAGGTACTGCCATCCACCTGAACCCCCAGGCCGGGGGCGAATAGCTGGTCTTCCAGGCCCCGGGTCGTCGGCGTGCCGATGCCGGCCTTGAATCTCAGCGTGCCGTTCTCCAGGCGCTCCTCGGCATAGACGTTGCCTCCATCGGCAGACAGTCCCAGTGAGCGGGTGCGATCGAAATAGATCGACTGTGGCAGCAGGATGCTGGGCCGCGTAAAGGCGACATCCCGCGTCTGGTTGTAGAAGCCGAACGGATTCTTGAAACGACCGGCCTGGATGCCAGGGTGCGCTGCTGGCTGGAGTGCAACTGATAGTCGATGATCCCATAGTCGAGTACCGGTCGTGCGTCGCTGCCATCACCTCCGGCACGACGGCTCAGCACCTGAGCCGCGACCAGGAAGTCCTGATGGGGTCGGAGCGAGGCATTGGCCCCGATCTCGGTAAATTTGAGACTGCCGGAACCGCTGCTGCTGGGGCCGAAGAAATCATTCCTGTCGGTGATGACCAGCGCCTGGCTGAGAAACCCATGCATCTGCAATGTATCTAATGGACCCTCCTCCGCAGCAGCGACCGGCGCCCCGAGCGCTAGTGCAGCCAACAGCGGAGAGCAGCGGCTACTCCATCGAAATAACTTGGACTCGATCATCCAGATACTCCCTTTCCAGATACCCAAGGGCGCCGGGCGTGGTCGCGATGCGCTCCAGCATCTCGGTTTGACTGCTGACTCTATTGGGTGCTTGCCCGGTACCCGAAAAGACCATGCGGTCCCAGGCCAGCTGCAGCTGGTGGGGATAGACGGCCAGGCGTTCCTTGGTGAAGCGCCCGTGCACGGCGTGGTTGTTGGGCAGGACGAAGACCCTCACGGCCTGTCCATCGGGCCAGGTGCGCTGGCGCATGGCGAAGATGGCGCGCATGTTATCGCGGGTCAATGTGCTGGTATTGACATCCGGGTGGGCAATCAGGGCCACCTGGTGCTGGTCGGCACTGGTCGCGGGCGCCAGCATCAGCAGCAGGGCCAGCAGAAGGAGTCGCTTCAATGCAGCCACGCGGCACTTTCCCCGAGGCTGGGCGAGCGGCACGGTGCGACAGCGCGAGCCGACGTCATCATCGCCTCGTTTGACGATGATCTCCCCGTGTCCGGCCCCAGAGGTGACGACACTGGCCAGGACATCTTGCACGTATCGATAGTGAACTCCCCCGATCCCTTGCCGGGACCCAATCCGGTCCTCGGCAATGTCATGCTCCCCGAATGTAATAGTCTTACATCAATGATACATATCTGCACAATAGCCGCTTTGCGGCACTTGGATGCGAAGGCGAGGCGTCCGTACCGTCAACGCAAGCCAGCAGGATTGGCCAAGTTAGCATATTTTTCAGCGTGCTAGCGCGGAGGGGCAGCGGGAGGCTCCTCGATCTCCTGCTGCCAGTCCGATGGTAGCGGTTGGCGGGAATCCATCTCAGAGCGGGCCTCTTCGATGCTCTGGTACCAGCGGCGCGGGCGAAACAGCTGCAGGTTGCGCCCCTCCTCATCCAGGGCAAGGCCTATCCGCAATGCTCCGAAGCGAGCATACATCTCTCCCCGGGCGATATCATCGATGAGACGCAGGTCGGCCAGGATCTCCAGGTTGCGTCCGATCAGACGCAGGTCACTGACGTGGAGCCTGTTGTCGGACAGATCGACATCGGCATGGCCGCTGATCATCGGCACGGTCAGCAGGCGAGCCAGTCTTGGTCGCTCCCCAGCGCGGGACAAGAACAGGTTGGCCAGCAGCCCCGAGTCACGCATGGCAAGCCCGAATCGAGCCGACAGGTTCAGGGGTTGTTGCCAGGTCAGTCGACCTCGCTCCAGGTCGAGCTGAGCCCACCAGCCTTGCACCCTCCGCCCCTCGGCATCTTCATGCATGACATTGTCCAGGCGTAGACGGGTGCCGGCGGCATCGAAGGTCAGCGTCTCGAGATCGCCCTCCCGCAGCCGGGTATCGAGTGAGAGGTCGCCCCGGAGTCGCTGTTCGCCGACGCGCAGGTCGCTATTGAACGCCCTGAGCGTCATGTCTCCCTGGACATGGAGGCCCTCCAGCTGCAGGTCGGCCGTCAGGCTGGCGTTGCCTCCGAGCAGTTCGAGCCCGGCCCCCAGGGGGAGGTAGTCGCTGTAGGCGGAAATATCGGCCACTTCGGCGATGGGCAGCTCGATTCGGGTCGTGATGGCTTCCACCGGTATCGACTCCGGGTCGAGGGTGAAGCGAGGCAGGGTGGTTTCGAGTCGGAAGTGCCGGCCGCTCAGGTACTCGGCCGTGCCGTCCCGCCGCCCCAGCGAGAGACGGGGCAGGTTGAGTGCCAGTCGTGCTTCGGGCTTGGCCGTGTCGCCTTCGACGAAGGCCTCCAGCCGCCCGCTGCCGGCAACGCTATAGTCGAGGAAGGTGGCCGCGAGGTGGTTGGCATCCACCCTCACCTGGCTGCCGGGCTGGGCTCATGGCCTATCAGGTCGAGGTCGGCCTGCAGCTGGCCGGCGCCGCGCAGCGTCAGGCCATGGGCACGGGGCAGCAGGCGGTCGAGAAAGCCGAGCCGGTCGACGCTCCCATCCAGCACCAGTTGTGTGCGGGGAACCTGTCCGTCGCCGCCGAAGGGGTGGGTGAAGCGGGCCTGGCGGGCCAATAGCCTTGTCGTCAGGCGCTGTGCTTCATCGGCGTCATCCATCTCGAGGGTGAAACGTGAGCCGGAGAGGTCGAGCAGGCTCCCGTCCAGGCTGGCATGAGGTAGCAGCAGTTCCAGGCTGAGGGTGCCCAGCACCTCGGTGTCGAGCAGGCCGGTGCGGATGTCTTGTCCGGTCAGTGTGACCTCCCCCCGTATCCCGCTGGCGTCGAAGGTCAGTTGGCCCTGGCTTGCGGCACTGCCACCCAACAGCCGCAACGGTGACGAGTCAGGTAAATGACGGCCGAGCACCGCTACATCGGGTACGGCCGCCTCCGGCCAGGTCAGCCGCAGGATGGCGCTGCGTGCGGCATGTTCCCGCGTCAGGGTATCGATCTCAGCGGTCAGATTCAGTGATGGCGCGACCAGCAGGGGGGGTGTGTTCTCGCCCTGGGTCAGCCGCGCCTGTTCCAGTTCGAGCTGCAGTTCGGCGGCCGGCCCATTGGCCGCCTCCACCAGGCGGGCGGCGAGTCGCCCCCGGCCCTCGGCGTGAAAGTCGAGGAAGCGTGTCTCCAGGGCCGAGGCCTCGACGGTCATGCTGCCGCCCGCCACGGGATAGCCGTTCTCGAATCGCAGGTCGCGAACAGCCGACCTGCGCCGTCCAGCGTCAGGCCGCGTCCACCGAAGGCGTCTTCCAGGAAGACATCCAGAAAAGCCAGGTTCGATACGTGCCCAGCCACGGTCAGGGCACCGTCAAGGGCCACCGGGTCGCCCTCCGAATGCCACGTCGTTAGCGGTTCACGCGTGGTGAAGCTGGCCTGGGGAAAGGTCAGCTCGGTGACCATGGGAGTCGCTTCGCCGGCCAGGCCCTCGCGGGTTGCCGCTATCCGCAGCCGGCTGCCCGAGAGATCCAGGCGGGAAGCCACCGGGTCCAGGTCGGCAAGGTTCATCCCCAGTGCCAGCTCGCCGACGAGAGACTGCTCCATCAGTGTCATCGCGATGTCGCTACCGTCAAGATCGGCCTGGCCCGCGAGTCTGCCCTCTCGATACTCGAACCGAGCGTCCAGCAGTGCCATCCCGGCGTGAAGCGTCAGTGGCAGGCCGGGTGGAAGGTAGCGCGACAGGCGGCTCACGTCGGGGACTTCGGCCCCTTGCCAGCCCATTCGTGCCGAGTCGGGTGGGGCCGGTGGCGCGGTGAGGTCGGCGCTCTCGAGGTGGGCCGATACCGTGAAGTGCCGGCTGGTCAGCAGCGGCGCCTCCTCATCCGATCCGAGGGGGCGCATCATTATATTTTCCAGGGTCACCTCGAGGAGGGGTTGTGGTGACGTCTCACCGGCATGAACCTTGAGACTGGCCAGACCCCGGCCGGAAATCCGTTGCCGAGCTTCGCTGTCACGTTCACCGCCCAGCAGGGCGGCCTCATCGAGTTCCACCGCCAGCTCCGGCGAGTCCAGGGTCACTTGGCTCCCCGTGCTCAGCTCCCCACTGCGCAGCGACAGTTCGGCAGTGAGGCTTCCGCTGCCTTCCAGCGTGAGCCAGGGCGTGGCTTGAAGATAGGGGTTGAACACGTCCCAGGCATCGGCGCGCCCGGCCAGGGAAAGACGTCCGGATATCCGGCTCAACTGCTGCCGGTCCAGGCCTGTTGTGGGGTCGAAGGGGCCACGTTCAGCGTCGTTTCCAGTTGCAGGTCGTCGGCCAGCAGGGTGTCGTTACGCCATAGGGAGCCGGTATCGAGTATCAGCCGGAGCGATTCGGCGCCAACTCGCTGCGCCGCCAGCTCCAGACCCCCGGCTTGCAGCTGGCCCTCGCCCTGCAGGCGGTGGGCTCCTATCCGCAGCAGGCGAATGCCGTTGGCGTCGAGCTTCGGCAGGGTCAGTTGCCGGCGGATCAGCCGGCTGCCGCGATACGCACGTTGGCCTCATCCACCGCCAGATAGAGAGGCAGTTCGGCGGCGTGACGTTCGATGGTCAGGCCTTGAAGATGCAGCCGTCCTGGCCAGAAGCTCCACCCGGTATCCCAGGTCACCGTCAAATGGGGCAGGCGGCGGTCGATCCAGTTCTGGGTCCATGCACTGTTGAGCAGGAGATTGGTACCGACCAGAGCCGACACCAGCAGCATCAGAAGGCTGGAGAGAGACCAGAACAGGAACCGGGCACCTAGCCGGCTGGGACAGGGTATTTTTTCCTTGGTCTGGGACATCGTCAGGCGACTGCCTTCTCCTTGTCGATTGGTGCCATGCTCCCGGTGGCTTCGCGCTCGGGGATTTTATGGCATCATCATCGTTACTTTTTGTGGCACATCATCCAGGCAGGTCGGACCACATATGTTTCTTGATACTTACTATACGCAAACGGATTCGCGCATTCGCATCACCGCACAGCAGGCGAGCGATTTCGCCAAGGGCATTGCCGGCGACTTCAACCCCATTCACGATCCCCAGGCGCGGCGGTTCTGCGTCCCCGGCGACCTGCTGTTCGCACTGGTCCTGAGCCGCTTTGGCCTTTCGCGGGAAATGGATTTTCGTTTCCGCAGCATGGTCGGCGATGGAATCACGCTGCGCCTGGAGGAGGATGAAAGCGGGCACATCGGTGTCAGCGATGATGAGGGCAAGCGCTATCTCGATGTGACGCGCAGCGGTGAAACGACCCGGGACGAGTCTGCGGTGGAGGCCTTCACCCGCTGCTATGTGGCTTTCTCGGGCAGGAACTTTCCCCATGTGCTCAAGCCGCTGCTCGAAGAGAAGGGCGTCATGTTCAACCCGCGCCGGCCGCTGGTGATCTACGACAGCATGGGATTCTCGCTGGAAAGAATGGACCTGCAGCGGCCATCGCTCGAGCTGGTGGATTCGAGCATGGAGGTGAACGGCAAGCGTGGCGACGTGACCCTGCAATTCCGCATCACCGATGGTGGGGCCGAGGTCGGCAGCGGCTCGAAAAAGCTGGTTGTCAGCGGGCTGTGCGACTATGACGCCTCAGCCATGGACGCCATCGTCACCGAGTTCTATCGTCTGAAGGCGGCCTACGAAGCCGGCGCCTGACAGGCCCCGGCCAGCTCATACGACAACGGTCACCGGGCACGACGCCTGGTCGATCACCCGATGGCTGACGCTTCCGAGCAGCTTTTCCCGCCATGTGCCAAGTCCACGGCGGCCCATCACGATTACCGGATAGTCCTCGTGGCGCTGGGCCTGCTGGATGATGGCCTCGGCATAGCGTTCGCCGGCCAGCACCTGCTCGATGATCCCCGCCGGCACATCGCCCAGCACCTTGCGCGCGCGGTTGAAGATGCGCTCCGCCTCGTCGGTGGGTTCGTCAGCCTGCTGCGGTGGCTTGCCTCCCGGGCGACAGAACAGCAGCTCCACCGCGGCATCGGCACTGCGTGCCAGATCACCTGCCAGGAGGGCAGCGCTGTCGCTGTGTCGTGAACCGTCCACCGGCAGCAGCACTCGACCGATACGTTGAATATCCTCGGGGGCCGCTTCGGCATGTACCACCGTGACCGGGCAGGGAGCCTTGTGGACCACCTCGTTGCTGACGCTGCCCTCCACGAACTTGCCCATATCGCTGAGATGACGGGCGCCTATCACCAGGAGGCAGGCCTCCTGGCTCCTGGCGTGCTCGACGATGGCGCGTGCCGGATGGCGAATGAAGGTGTCGTCCTCCAGGGTCACTTCGTCCACGGCCGTCTCAAGCGATGGATCGATGGATTGCCTGGCACGGGAGAAGGCATTTCTGGCAGCTTCCAGGCGCAGTGAGCGGTCCCGGTCGGCTTCGGCTAGTCGGTTGGCGGGCAGGTCGCTGAGCTCGGGGGGATTCAACGGCATCACATGCAGCAACTGCAGCGATGCTTTCAGCAGGCGGGCCAGCATCGCGGCGTGACGTGTGGCAGCGTCGGCGGTGGGTGAGCCATCCACCGGCACGATCACGAGCGAAATGCGCTCACTCATGGTAGGTCTCCCTTGCAGGCAGAGATAGTGAGTCAGGGCTCCAGATTAGCGCAATTGACCCGTTGCCGTCTGCTGGGTGCCCGGAACGAAGAGTCGCTTGCCGAACAGCATGCCGCCCCAGCGAGTGAGGTTGGCGAGTTGATTCAGCCAGATGGATCCAGCAAGGCCGACCACGATCAACAATACGACATACACCGACAGCGGCATGGCCAGGACGTCATTCACCGCGTCCACCATGGCGAAGAACATCGGGTGGGCCAGATAGATGCCGAAGGAGTACTGGTTGATGTACTTGACCAGCGGTGGTGCGGGCCGGTGGCGAAGATGAGTGACTGCGCTGAGGGTGAACAGGATGAACAGCGGCACCACCCAGGTCTCCTTGGAGGAGAACTCCAGCCAGCCGGGCAGCGTCAGCAGGGCGATGAGGCCAACGAAGGCTGCCAGGTAGCGTGGCTGTGCGAGCCGCTTCAGCACCGGCACCTCATCCAGGCGGGGAGGGTCCAGTTGGGCGTAGTAGCGCACCACCAGCATGGCCAGGAAGAACAGGTAGATCCAGCCCAGGGGGGCGATCCAGAGCAGGTAACCGGGCGGTTCGATGCCGTACAGTCGTGTCAGTCCCCAGTAGGCCATGCCGACCAGGCTGCCGATCACCAGCCAGGGGCCGGGTTTCAGCCAGCGCTCCAGGCCATAGCGGGCATAAAGCCAGTAGAAGGCATAGAACTGCATGGCGATGATCAGGAAATAGCCGTGCCAGCCGGCATAGACCAGATAGAAGACCAGGTTTTCCCAAAACCCGATAGCGATGCCGTCGTGCTGCAAGCTCAAGAAGTTGGTGGTCGAATAGATCAGCCCATAGACCAGGTAGGGCACCATCACATACTGCAGGCGCTTGATGAGAAAACCGTCGGGCGGATGGCTGGCGTAGCGGGCCGCGAACAGGAAGATCGAGATGAAGATGAAGATTGGCGTGCCGAGGACCGTGGGGATACGAGCCAGGTCCACGTAGACATTGTCGATGTGCTGGTTCAATCGATCGAGCAGGTGAAAGGCGAAGACGGCAAGGCAGCCGTAGAAGCGCAGCCAATAGATTTCTTCGATTTGCTTCATGGTCCTTGGGCCTTCCCTGGTGTCGTGGGCGCTGTCCGGTTGAAGCAGCTCCGTTGGGGCAGCACAGGTGGAACGCCCTGCGCCGGTGTGCTGTCGACAGCGTGGACGAGGGGAAATTCCCCGTTTGGTAACCGTGTTTCCTACATCCGATCCCGGGCACAGGGAGTCCGTGCATGAACATCAGCCACGCCGTGAGGCTATTCCTGGGGTTAGGGCTACTGCTGGCTACTGCCCCGGCCCTGGCTGGAGAAGTGACCCACCACCGCTTTCATTCGGCGGTACTGGAGCGCGACTACGCCTATACCCTCTATCTGCCGGCGGGCTACCGGGAGTCGAATCTAGCCTATCCGGTGCTCTACCTGCTGCACGGCTCCTTTGGCAGCGAGTCCGACTGGGTCGAGCGTGGCGGACTGAAGGAGACAGCTGATCGCCTGATTCGCCAGGGTGAGATTCCGCCGGTGGTCATCGTGATGCCCGGCAGCGACAGCTGGTGGATCGACGGCTACAACGAGGCGGCACGAACGGCCTTCTTCGAGGATCTTCTGCCCCGGGTGGAGGAGACATGGCAGGTAGTTCCACTGCGTGAGTGGCGCGGTGTGGCGGGGCTTTCCGCCGGTGGCTATGGCAGTCTCAATTTCGCGCTCGAGCGGCCGGAGCTCTTCGGTGCAGCCGCAGCCCTGAGCCCGGCCAGCTACCATCCACTGCCGCCCGCCAACTCCTCGGCGCATCGCCACCCGGCCTTCCTCGACGGCAACGGGCAGTTCGATGCTGACCTGTGGCAGCGGCGCAACTACACCGCCCATCTCGAGCGCTATCTGGAGCGGGGTATCGTCGTGCCGCTCTACCTCAGTGCCGGTAACCGTGACGTCTACAACGCGGAGCACCACGCCCGGCTGGTGCACCAGGCGCTGAGGAGCCACCAGCCCGGCCTGGCGCCCCTGGAAGTGCTTGGTGGCGGGCATACCTGGCGGGTCTGGCGCGCCAGCCTGCCCAGCGCCCTCGGGTGGATGTTCCATTTCCTGCAGGGTCCGGTACCGCTGGAGAGGCTGGCCGAGCAGGGCGCGACCGAAAGCCGCAGGGAGCTGCGCTAGCCGGCGGAGAAGGCCGCATGGAGCCACGCTGCCGAGGGGCAGCGCCAAGTAAAGCGGGCATGAGACGGCATGAGCGTGGTTGGCCTGGCGGCCGCGAAACCGTAGGCTCGGTTAACAACCAACTATCCAGGCCCCGACATGCACCCACAGCGAGAACGCCTGCACAATGAACTGCACGCCCGCCCTTCGATCTACTTTTCGGAGCCGGCCCACGTCCACCACTACGCCTTTCTGGATGAAGACGGAGGCTGTCATGCCATCCTGGCGCAACTGGGTGAAATAACGGGTCTTGCGCTCGATACCGGCTCCGCCCAGGAAATTCTTGCCTTCGAAGGCATGACCCTGAAGTGGGAGCGGCATACCGAATTCTTCACGCTTACCCTGCTGGTCCCGCGGAGTAGCGACAGCGACCTGTGGCCGGCACCGCCCGAGCCACTGGCCTCGATCATCGCGGCCAACAGGAGCCTCCTGATCAATGCCACCCTGGTACTGGTGGAGGCCGAAGAGGCGTGGAGTGGCAAGGGGGAGTCCTATGGGTTCAGCGACCCGGCCGGCTCCCTGGTGGGGGCTGGCGACGCCACGGTATGGAGCGATTTTCGTCTTACCGAGGCGGGCGTGAATCACCTGTTGCTGATCAATCGCGGCCTCAACGCCTTCCGGCTCGGTCGCATGGTGCGCCGCCTGCTGGAGATCGAGACCTACCGCATGATGGCTTCCCTGTCGCTGCCACTGGCCAAGGAGCTCGGCTCCGAGCTGCAGGGTTATGAGACCGAACTCGGCGAGCTTTCAGACCGCAATGCCGAGCAAGAGGAGGCCAATCCACGGCCTCTGCTGTTGGCCCTGTCGCTGCTGTCGGCCCGTCTCGAGCGGAGCGGCGCCCGGTCGCGGCAGCGCTTCAGCGCCACCGAGGCGTATGCCCGGATCGTCTTTACCCGCATCGAGGAGCTACGCGAATCGCGAGTACAGGAGTGTCCCCGCCTCGGCACCTTCATCCTGCGTCGCTTTCGTCCCACGGTGCACTTCTGTGCCGCAATCAATCAGCGTCAGCAGAGCCTGGCCGAGAGCGTGGCGAGGCTCAACGACCTGCTTCGAACCCGTGCCCAGGTCGAGATCGAGGAGCAGAACTCCGGCATCTTGCATAGCCTCAACGAGCGCGCCAGCAGCCAGCTGAAGATCCAGAAGGCGGTGGAGGGGCTGTCGATCATCGTCATCAGCTACTACCTCTTCAGCCTGTTCAAGCTGGCCCTGCAGAGCCTCGGGGCCCTCGGGGTGCCCGTGGTGCCCAGCGTGGCTGCGTCGATCATCGGCCCGCTGGGGCTTGCCATCATCGGACTGCTGGCCTGGCGTATCTGGCGCGTCAAGCAGCACTGAGGCTGCGAGGTCAGCCTCAGGCTGTCACACGCTTGACCCTGGCATGAAGCATGACCAGCCCCAGCATCAAGGTACCCATCAGGGCAGCCAGCAGCAGGGGGAAGGCCCGGGTGCCGGCCCACTCCAGAAGGGGGCCGGTCAGTGACGGCACCGCCAGGGCACCGGTGCCTGCCGCCAGGAATATCAGGCCCGTGGTGCGGCCGCTCATGGTGATCAGCTGGTTGCTGAGGCCGAACAGCGTGGGAAAGATGGCCGAGGCCGAAAGCCCGAACAGCAGCGCCATCAGGGGCAGGGGCAGCCAGGCGGCATGCAGCGAGAGGGCCGTGGCCAGTCCGAGTCCCAGGCAGCCGATCAGCACGACCCAGGGGGAAAAGAACCGTAGCAGGGGAATCGCCAGCAGGCGGCCGGCGGACAGCGACAGCCAGAACAGGGTGACCAGCATGGCGGCATCCTGAGGCGGCATTCCGCTCAGGGTGCCGTAGGAGGTTGCCCAGCCGGCGAAGGTGATCTCCATCCCCACGTAGAGTCCGAACATCACCATGAAGATCGCCAGCAGTCCGGGATCGGGGGGCGCCTTGGCGGGCTTGTCGTGGCGCTTCTCGACCAGGGCGCGCGGGCTTGCCTGCCGCGCCAGGGGCCAGAGCAGTATCATCCCGAAAAGTGCGACCAGCCAGAAAGCCCAGGCGAACTGTCCTGTCACTGCCAGTACGGCAATCAATACCAGCGGGACCACCATATTGCCGAGCCCGAAGCAGAAGTGGAGCGCACTGATCCAGGGGGCCGAGGCAGTACCATGGGTCCACAGCAGCAGGGTGTTGGAACCGGCATTGAGCGAGACTTCGGCAAAGCCGAGCACGAAGATGGCCGCCGTTAGCGTGACCAGTGTCTGGCTGAAGGGCACCGCCGCGAGCCCCATCGCCATCAGCACGAGCATGACGATCAATACCCGGTGGCCGGAAAATCGGTCGATCAGCAGTCCGGAGACCACCGACCCGAGCATGTTTCCCAGTGCTCTGGCGGTGAACAGCACGGCGATTTGCCCCATGCCGGAGCCGGTCATTTCTGCCAGGTGAGGCAGTGCCGGACCCAGCAGCCCGCCGCTCATGCCAATGACGACAAGCACGACAAAATAGGTCAGGGTGGCTCGGGTGTCCTGTCGGGCCAGCATCTCCACTCCATGGCATTTGTGGCGAGCGGGCGATTGTCGCACGATCGTCGGTCAGGGAGCTCTTGGCCCGTGGGGTTTTTCCTGCCAAGCCGTGGATTTTTTTGTGTCTTTCGAGCGGGACTACGGCAGCGGACCTGCCTGACCGGCAGGCCCACCGCGATCCTGGCCATTACTGCTCCGCATCGAGCTGGGCGAGCAGGTCTTCCACGGCGCGCTCCAACTGGCGGTCGCGGCCGGCGACCTCATCCTCCGGCGTCTGCTCGACCAGGATATCGGGCATCGCGCCATTGTGCTCCATGTCGGTTCCGTCGGGTAAAAACCAGCCCCGGAAGGGGCGACGGACGGTGGCGCCATCGATCAGGGTGTGGCTGTTGGTGGAGATCACCCCGCCGTAGGTCTGCTGGCCCACCAGGTTGCCTCGATCCAGGGTGGAGAAGGCATGGGCCAGGATCTCGGCATTCGAATAGCTTTTCTCGTTGGCCAGCATGTTGATCGGCAGGGTGTAGCGGGGGGCGTCCAGCCTGTCCTGGGGATAGTGGCCGGTCGCCTGTGGATCCGCCCCGACGGGAAGCGTATAGGCGTGCTCGCCCGCCATGATCGAGGTCAGGATGCGGTCGGTGGTATGGCCGCCACCGTTGTTGCGCACATCGATGATCAGGCCGTCCTTGTCGGTCGCGGCGGCATAGAGGTCCCCCTGGAAGCCCTCCAGCGAGGTCTGGTTCATGGCCTGGATATGCAGGTACCCGATCCGGCCGTCGGAAAGCTCTTCGACCCGGCGGCGTGTCTCCTCGCGGAAGTGGTCGTACTTCAGTCGCGCGAGATCGCTCATGCCGATCGGGGCCAGCATGGTGCGGTACTCGGTATAGCCGTTGTCACCGGGGCGGTCGAAGGTGATGATGACCTCCTGGTCGATGCGGCCACGCAGCCGCAGCAGCAGGGTATCGCTCTCCTCGAACGGCCGAAGGTCGATCTCGGTGATGATGTCGCCCTCCTGGAGCGGCATGGGGCCGCGGGAGGCCGGTCCTTCGGGAATCACTTCGGTCACGCGATAACCGGCCCTGCCGTCGGCCTGCGACACCATGCGTTCCTGCTCGATGCCGAGCCGGCCGGAGGGTTCGCGCAGTGCCGACACCGGGCCGGGGTTGGATACCCCCATGTGGGAGGCGGCAAGCTCGCCCATCAGGCGGTTGGAAATATCGCTGAACTCACTGGGGGTGCGGGCGCGGCGTATCAATGTTTCGTAATCCTCGACCACCTGTGGCCAGTCCAGCCCCTTCATGTCCTCGCGGTAGAAGCTCTCGCCGATCATCCGTGCCGCTTCGTTGAACTTTTGCAGCGACTGCTCCTGCAGGTCGATGCGTATCCGGTCGGAGATGTCGGGCCGCTGGTGGGTGCCTCCCGAGAGCCGCGCCACACCCACGCGACCATCGCTGATATACACGACACGGTCGCCGGTGATGCTCAGGTGCTGCACATTGGCGATGGGCCCCAGCCGGGTGCGGTTGCTGCCGTCCCAGTCCATGACATACAGGCCTTCACTGCCCTTGTTGAACACGTAGCGGTCACCGCCCGGCGTCATCTCGTTGGCCGAGTTGTGCGCAGGGGAAGCGGTGATGCGCTCCACCCTGCGCCAGGCGTTTTCCAACTCGAGGGCCGGTTCGTCCACGGTATCCGCCTCCTGGGTCTCTTTCCGCATGACCGGCAGCGGGGAACGGTCATCGGCTTCGTTGCGGGCATTGCGATAGTAGGCGGTCCGCTCGCGGGGGGTGTAGGTCTCGATGACACGGTCGAGGTAGACGCTATAGAGGTCGTAGCTGTCGCCCGAGCGGTTGGAAATGAAGCTCAGCTTGCGGCTATCGGCAGACCATCGAGGGCTGAGATCGTTGCGCGGATGCCGGGTGATATTGACCGGCGCTTCCGAGCCGTCTGCCGGAACGATGAAGATGTTGGCACTGAAGTTCAGGTCGTTGCGGGAAAAGGCGATATAGCGGCTGTCCGGCGACCAGCGCCAGTGGGTAAAACTGTCCCAGCCTTCGACCAGGGTTCTCGTATCCTCGCTCTCCAGATCCATTATCATCAGGTCGCCGCGTCCCCGGCGAAAGGCAAGGGAGCGGCCGTCCGGAGACGGCGAAACCTGCCGGTCATTGTGCTCGTTTGCCACCAGCGGCTCGACATCGAACTGGACCGCGTCGTGCCAGCGGGTCGGGTCGCGTTCCGGTGGCACCTCTTCGGGAGCCTCGACGTCGAGCTCCTCTTCCGGAATGCTTTCGGCCTGTATCGGTTGATCCTGCAGTGGCTCCGGTACATCCACCGGGGGCGATGGAGTCGGCAGCAGGATCGGCGTGATCAGAAAGCCCGGATCCTGCGGGGCGAACGGATCCGCGGGGTCTTCTCCTTGCAGCGCAATGTCCGGTTCATCGTTGGCTTCAGGGTCCGGCTCGATCGGCTCCTCGGGGGCGGGCATGGCCGGTTCCACGGGTGCCGGCGCCGTGAGCTCCCAGTCGCGAGAGGGCCGCTCATCTGGCGATAGCCGTTCGTGAGTCTGGCGGATTTCGTCACGGGTCAGAGCCACCCGTGCCTGGTGTATCGACTCGGTGCCATCGGCATCGTTGACAAAATAGAGCGCCAGGCCATCGGGTGACCAGGCAATGTCCTTGTGGCGGGCATGGGTGCCCGGCGTCACGGGCCGGGTCGGGCTCTGCTCGTCCATATGACGCACGTAGACCCTGCCGTAGGCGATATAGGCCATGGTCTGGCCGTCGGGACTGAGGGCCGCCTCGCTGACGTCCCGGTTGATCCGGCGCAGCTCATGGTCGTCTCGACCGTCCGCGGCAGCCCGCAGCGTCACTGGTTCAGGCTCGGCGTCGGGGGCTTCCAGGTCCAGGGTGAGAAGGGTGTCCCAGACCTGCAGGATGGCGGTACTGCCATCGTGGGAAATATCGAAGTGCTGCAGGTCACGCTCATCGAAGTCGGTGAGACGATCGAAGTCCAGCGCCTCGTTCCCCAGCTCGACGCGGTAGAGGTTGACCGTCTCGTCTTCCCGGTCGGACATGAACAGCAGCGTATGGTTGTCGATCCAGCGTGCACTGCCATCGTCCCCATCTCGCTCGGTGAGGGTTTCGAAGGCATCGGTTTCACGATCGTGCAGCCAGACGTTCATGGCGTCCGGTCCGCGGTAGTGGCGACGATTCCAGCCATGGTAGGCGCCGCCGCGGGTAAAGGCGACCCGCTGCCCATCGGGAGAAAGCTGCGGCTCGGAGCCGAAGGCATCATGCAATCGACGATATTCTCCACCCTCCGGAGGCAGCTGGTAGGGCCGTTGGTCACGGTAGACGTCGGCCTCGAGCATGCCGGAGAAGGTGATGACCGGATCTCCGGCCTCGTCGACGCCATAGCTCGGGTTGCGCAGGTGCTGGTCGCCGTGGGTGAGCTGGGTCAGCTCGCCGCCGTCACGACGCATGCGCCACAGGTTCAGGTAGCCGTCGCGCATCGAAGAAAACACGACCCACTCCCCGTCCGGGCTCCAGCTCGAATAGAGATCATCCAGGTCGTGGCGGGTCAGGCGCATGGCTTCACCGCCATCGGTTGGCGCCCGCCACAGATCGCCACGCCAACTGAAGACGAGCTCCGAGCCGTCAGGACTGATGGAGGGGAAGCGGGGCAGGCCGACCTCCGCCGCCGCTGCCACGGGGGCACCTGCCAGTAGCCCTCCCAACGCCGTCACCAAGCTATTCGCTGCGTCGCGCTACCCAGGATGCTTCCATTGTCGTGCGACATACCCATTCGCCAAGCCTTTCATCCGCTGGAACATGCCCAACCAACGTAGCAACAAACCCGGGCCCCTTCGAATGCCGGCGGCTTTAGCCTCCTTGGTTGGCGGTACCCCTATCAACTAACATTCTGGTGAATACGACATTTCTGTGCTCAGGAGGCCAGTGTCAGGAGGGCCGGGGCCAGGTGGAGCAGCCGCATGGAACGCAGGGACAGAATGACCAGGGATCGGGAGGAGGGATGAGCGACTCAGAGCACAAGCATGCGGCGAAGGAGGATCGAGATCCCTACCCGGATGCGCTGCGCGCCCTGGCGCTGCTCATCGTGGTGCTGGGGCACTGGGCGGCAACCTTGCCCCGTGTCGAGAATGGCATCCTGGTGGACACCGACCATATCCTGGACGCCTGGGCGCCGGCGGGGCTGTATACCTGGCTGGTACAGGTGGTGCCGCTGTTCGTTTTCGTCTCCGCCGCGGTCAGCTCCCAGGGCGTACAGCAACGCCTGGAGAGAGGCGAGCCACACCTGCACTGGTGGGCAGGCCGTGCCCTGGGGCTGGCGCGCCCCACCGTCACCTACCTGGTGGTACTGACGGGTTTCGTGCTCACCGCTTTTTTCACCAGGGATGGCGTCCTTGGGCCGCTTAACCACTCGCTGACCGTGCACCTCTGGTTCCTGCTGATCCTGCTTGGGGTACAGCTGCTGCTGCCGTTCTGCGTCTGGGCCGACCGTCGTTGGGGGCTCAAGGCCGTCGTCGGGCTGATCCTGCTCATTGCCGCGGTCGACCTGCTGCGCGCCCGGCCCACCGGTGCCGCTGACCTGCTTGCGTTCGGCGCACGGGTCACCGACACCCATGACTATTTCGGCTGGATCAACATTGTCCTGGCCTGGGTGTTGCCGCAACAGCTGGGCATCGCCTGGTGGCACGGTCGCTTCTTCGGTCGTCGCACCGGGCTGGGCCTGCTGCTCCTCGGGTTTGCCTGGCTGGGGCTGGCCGTGGCGGTCGGTTATCCCGTCTCCATGGTCAACGGCAACGTCGGCGGCGATACCAACCTGCTGCCGCCGACCCTGGCGCTGCTCGGTGTGATGTGGGTGCAGGTTGGCTTGGTCGTGCTCTTCGAGACCCCGGTGCGCAACTTCCTCAAGCGCCAGCACATGGGGTCATGGATGGCGATGTTCGGTGCCCTGGGGCTACAGCTCTATCTCTGGCACAAGCTGGCCGAACTGCCCGCCACCTGGCTTGGGGTGCGCCTGGGCTGGCCTATCGACGCCGGCATGCCTGGTGAGCCTGGGTTCTGGATCGGCCGGCTGGAGTGGATCGGGCTCTGTGCCTGATGCTAGCGCCGGTGATGATCGCCGTGGTGGCCTTCGAGCGCTATCGCAAGCGGGATGTGCCCCACGCAACCAGCACACCGGCCATTCTCGTTGGCGGTGGGGCGCTATTCTTCGGCCTGGGGGTCAGCCTTGGCCTTGGCGCCTTCCCCGGAGCCGCCATCGGGCTGGTGGGGGTGGCGCTCGCCTCCTGGCTGCTGCGAGCCTGATAGCGACGCGCCGTACCATTGACGAATACGCTCGACCACCCAGTCGGGATCGTCGAGCGGCAGGTCGTGGCCAGCCTTCGGGTGCAACTCGAGCGGCCATCCCCAGCGTTCTGCCATGGCCTTAGAGCAGCGCCACGACACCATCTGATCGGATCGCGAAGCCAGTACCAGCGCCGGCAAGCCGGGCAGCTCCTGTGGCGGAGAGAACCCCCTCGCGGCGGCCAGAAGCTGTCGCATCAGGTTGGCCTTGCTCACGGGGGCTTCGCGTTGCCAGCGTGCGTGTCGTTGCGCCACTCCGGGCAAGTCGTCCTGCAGCCGCGTGGTCATGCGTAGAATCAGGCGTTCGCGTTGCTCATGGCCGAGCGGTAACAGCAGCGCCTGCAGCAGGCGTGGATACTGACGGGGGCGCAGTCGCTGATGGAAGGGGGCGATGCCGCGCAGGCTCGAGTTGATCAGCACCAGGCAGGCCACTTCATCGGGAAAACGCTGTGCCCAGCGCAGTGCCACCATGCCACCCAGGGAAATCGCCAGGACGATGGGGGCCGGGGATGCCGTCCCGGGCGATCTGGTCGCGTAGCGCCTCGACCATGCCATCGACCCGGGTCGGGCTGGGTTCTCGCCAGTGCTGGCCATTGCCGGGCAGGTCCAGGGCGTGTGCCGGCTCATCCAGGGCCACCGCCAGCCGTTTCGTCATGCCTTCCCAGTGACGTGCCTCGCGGATCAGTCCTCGCAGCAGTATCCAGCCGGGCCGCAGGGGCGGCGCATTCGGGCTTCCACACTGCCGGGCTTGGCTGGGTCGGGCGGTTTTCGATCGTGTGGCTGCTGATGGATTGGTTTCATGACACCGAACCGAAATAGCGATGCTTTCTACTCTAGCAGTCGGCGACAAAGGCACCATTATTGATACATCGAGTAACAAGAAACATTTTAAAACAAAACCTTGCGATGGATGTTCGGTTGAAGTCGCCCGGCGCAGACACTAGCTTTCAAGGAGCAGCAGGAAGCTGTGCAGCGACAACCGAGAGGTCTTTCGCTGGCATGCTATTCACAAAGGGAATTGGGAATGGAACAAGGTAGTTGAATAGCCACTGACAAGAGGGAGCAGGATTATGCAAGTACGTGAAGTCATGACGAAGCGTCCGGATTATCTCGATGCCGATGCCACCATCCGGGAGGTGGCCGAGCGAATGTCGAAGAGCAATTCAGGTTTCGAGCCCCTGGTGGAGGGCGACAGGAT